>NZ_JBIQDQ010000022.1:0-38309 GCF_045370965.1 Curtobacterium sp. 179-B 9B NHS | reverse complement strand
CCCCCCCCACCAGCATCTTTCCTGGCCGCGCGGACGTCGTGCTTTCGTTTTGGGGGTGGGGGGTTGTTGTTTTTTTTTTCGCGCTGCGCGTTCGCACCTGGCTCGTGGGTTAGAGCCCCCGCTTCTCGTTGTGCAGCGCGCCGTCGGCGCCTCGCGTCAGACGCGCGACTGCACCTCGGCCAGGGACGGGTTCGTCGCGGTGCTGCCGTCCGGGAAGACCAGCGTCGGCACGGTCTGGTTGCCGCCGTTGACCTCGGCGACGAGCTCCGCGGTGCCGGGGGTCTGCTCGATGTCGACCTCGCGGAACGGCACGCCCGCCTTCGACATCTGGTTCTTCAGCCGGGCGCAGTAGCCGCACCAGCTCGTCGTGAACATCGTGACGCCGCCGGCCTCGGGCACGAACGCGTCGCGGGTGACTGTCTCGCTCATGTGCCCAGGCTAACCCCGCCGGTTCGGGGAACCCCGGTGACCCCTGGTAGACAGGACCGCGTGACGGACACCCACCTCGAGATCGAGCGTACGTACGACATGCCCGAGGGCGACGACCTGCCGGACCTCATCGGCGTCGGCAGCATCGCCCGGACGGAGCGCCAGGAGCCGTTCGGCCTCGACGCCACCTACTGGGACACCGAGCGGTACGACCTCGTCGCCTCGCGGGTGACCGTCCGCCGACGGACGGGTGGCCCGGACGCGGGATGGCACATCAAGCGCGCCGCGTCGGACACCGTCCGGCACGAGCAGCACTTCGCCCTGACGGACGATCCCGACACCGTGCCCGACGAGGTCCTGGCCGCGCTGTTCGCCGAGCGCCGGGGCCGCGGCCTGCGCCCCGTCGTCCGCATCACCACCACGCGGGCGGTCGTGCGGTTGCTCGACGAGGACGACGACCAGGTCGCCGAACTCGCCGACGACCGCGTGGTCGCCCAGCGCCTCGACGACCACGCGCCCGCGACCCCGCGCACCTGGCGCGAGGTCGAGGTCGAGGTGGCCGAGGGCGTCGACGAACAGGTGGCGCACGAGCTCTTCGCCGCACTCGACGGTCGCTTCGCCGACATCGACGCGCACCCCGCGGCGGTCACCTCGAAGCTCGCCCGCGGCTTGGAGGGCGCGCCCGCCGCCCGGCTCCGCACGGCGGAGAAGCCGGAGAAGCACACCGCGGCGCGGGCACTGACGAAGCGCCTGCGCAAGCTGCGATCGACCCTGCTCGCCCTCGAAGGACAGCTGCGCGCCGGGGCGGAGACGGACCTCCGCGAGACGGCGAGGACCTCCCTCGACATCGCCGCCGTGCTCGGCTCGTACCGTCCTGCGTTCCCGGCGACCCCGGCGACCGACCGAGCAGCCGAGGCCGCGGACGCCCTCGCCGCCGTGACGGCGCGCGCTGCGCTGGCCGACTACCTCGTGGAGCGTCTGCCCCACGCATCGACGCCGGCACAGGACCTGCTCGTCGACGCGATGACCCGGGAGCGGGTGCTCGCCGCCACCCGCGAGCGCCGTGCCGTCGCGGTCGGCGAGGTCACGGCCTTCCTGCACTCCGAGCGCTACCTCGAACTCCTCGACGCCCTCGACGACGCCGTCGAGCGTCCGGCGCCGACGGCGTGGGCGCTCCGGTCGCCGAAGCACGTCGCTCAGGACGTCTCGGCGGTCGAGAAGCCACGCGTCCGTGACCTGGTCCGGAACGCGGTCGGGGACGACGACGAGAGCGTCGGCCCTGTCGACCGTGAAGCCGCCGACCGTGCGGCGACCGAGACCGCCTGGCGCGCTGCGACCCGCGCCCGGGCGGCGATGGACGTGCTCGGGGACGACGCCTTCCCGCACGCGCTGTGGAAGCGCATCGGGGACGCCGCGGACGTGCTGACCGAGCGGGTGCGCTCCCTGCACGCCCTCGACGTGCTCCGGGTGCACTCCGGCATCGCCGAGCGTGGTGGTGAGGGGACGTTCGGGTACGGCGTGCTCGCGGGGGACCGCGTGCGGCTCGCCGAGGACTCGTACGACCAGGCCGTGCAGGCACTCAACCGCGTCTGACGCGGCTCGGCGCGCTGCGTCGCGCAGCATTCCGTGGGAGCGACAGGACTCCACCGAACTCCGGTGGAGTCCTGTTGCTCCCGCGGGACGATCGGCAGCGGCGGCGCTCAGCCGGCGGCGATCGGCTCCGCTGAGGCCGCCGCGGGGTTCACGTCAGCCAGGCCGAGCACCTCGAGCAACCAGGCGAGCTCGAACGCGCGCTCGCGCCACGAGTCGTACCGGCCGCTCACGCCGCCGTGCCCCGCGGCCATCTCGGTCTTCAGCAGGACCGGCGCCCCGACCTCGCGCAGCTTCGCGGTCCACTTCGCCGGTTCGACGTAGAGCACACGGGTGTCGTTGATCGACGTCACGGCGAGGATCCGTGGGTACTGCACGTCGTCGCGCACGTTCTCGTACGGCGAGTACTCGCTCATGTACCGGTAGACCTCGGCATCGTGCAGCGGGTCGCCCCACTCGTCCCATTCGATCACCGTGAGCGGCAGGTCCGGGTCGAGGATGCTCGTGAGCGCGTCGACGAACGGGACGGCGGCCAGGATGCCGGCGAAGCGCTCCGGCGCCAGGTTCGCGACGGCGCCCATGAGCAGGCCACCGGCGCTGCCGCCCTCGGCGACGAGACGGTCGGCGCTCGTCCGACCGCTCTCGATCAGGTGCTCGGCGACCGCGACGAAGTCGGTGAACGTGTTCTTCTTCGTCAGCGTCTTGCCGTCCTCGTACCAGTGCCGCCCCATCTCGCCGCCGCCCCGCACGTGGGCGACCGCGAAGACGACGCCGCGGTCGAGCAGGGACAGGCGCATGACGCTGAAGCCCGGGTCGATGGAGTGCTCGTAGGAGCCGTACCCGTAGAGGTGCAGCGGTGCCGGGCCGTCGGCGTCCACCGCGTCGCGGCGCCAGACGAGCGAGATCGGCACCTGCGTGCCGTCCGGGGCCGTCGCCCAGTCACGCTCCTGCACGTAGTCGGCCGGGTCGTAGCCGCCGAGGACCGGCTGTCGCTTGAGCACCGTGACCTCGCCGGTCGCCAGGTCGAGGTCGCTGACCTCGGACGGGGTGACGAACGACGTGTACCCGATGCGCAGGGTCGGCTGCTCCCACTCGGGGTTGCCGCCGAGCCCTGCCGAGAAGAGCGCCTCGTCGAAGGGGACCTCGTGCGCGTCGCCGTAGCCGTCGCCCTCGATCGGGATGACGGCGACGCGGGGGAGCGCCTCGGCCCGGTACTCGAGCGCCAGGTGCCCGGCGAAGGCGTCGACGGACTCGATGCGGCGCTCGGTGTGGTGCGCGACGACGACGCGGCGGTCGTGCTCCGAGGTGGGGTCGTCGGCGGGGACGTCGACGAGCTCGAAGTTCTCGGCGCCGTCGTTGTGCAGCACCAGGAAGCGGTCGCTCCCGCCGACGATGGCGTGCTCGATCTCGTACTCGACCCCCTCGCGCCGCGGCCACACGACCCGGAACTCGCCGGTCGGGTCGGCGGCGTCGAGCACCAGTGCCTCGGACGTGATCTTGGAGCCGAGCTCGATGACGATGTACTGCGACGAGCGGGTCACGCCGACGCCGACCCAGTAGCGGTCGTCGGACTCCTCGAACACGACGACGTCGTCGCCGGTGGCGCTGCCGACGGTGTGCCGCCAGATGCGGTCCGGACGCCAGGACTCGTCGACGGTCGGGTAGAACACGTAGCGCCCGGACGGGTCGAAGGTCGCGCCGGAGCCGGTGTCCGGGATCTCGTCGCCGAGGTCGGTGCCCGTCGTGAGGTCGCGCACGTGCAGCGTGTAGCGCTCGTCGCCCTCGACGTCGACGCCGTAGAGGAGACGGGTCCCGTCGTCGCTGATGTCGTAGCTGCCGAGCGAGAAGAAGTCGTGCCCCTCGGCCAGGGCGTTGCCGTCGAGGACGACCTGCTCCCCGGGCAGGGCCGTCGCACCCTCGTCGACCGCGGGCGGCGTCCAGTCGTCCGGGCCGGTGATCGGTGCGCGGCAGTGCACGCCGTACTGGCTGCCCTCGGCCGTCCGCGTGAAGTACCACCAGTCGCCCATGCGCACCGGGACGGAGAGGTCCGTCTCCTGCACGCGGTTCTTGACCTCGGCGAAGATGCGGTCGCGGAGGCCGGTCAGGTGCTCGGTCTGTGCCTCGGTCCAGGCGTTCTCGGCCTCGAGGTGGGCGAGGGTCTCCGGTGACTCCTTGTCCCGCATCCACTCGTAGTCGTCGACGAACTCGATGCCGTGGTGGGTCCGCGTGACGGGCCGCTTCGCGGCGGTCGGCGGGGTGGCCTGGGCGTGCTCACTGCTCACCACGCCACCCTATGCGCCCGGGCCTCGACACCTGCTCGAACGCGCTCGGCGAAGGCGTCGAGTTCGGCCGCCACCGCGGGCGCGATCCACGCACGGCGACGGCGACGGGCGGTCACCGGTCGGAGGACCCCGGCGCGGCACAGGTCGGTGACCGTGGTCTCGAGCAGCGTCTCGGCCGTCCCCGAGACGTCGCCCCGCGCGATCGCGCGGCGGAGGAGCTCCTCCGCGTGGTCCTCCGTCAGGACGGCGTCCTGGTCGAGCGCCCGCCCGAGCACCGCGTGCGGGCCGGCGGCGCAGGTCGTCGCCGCACGGTCCGCGGCGACCTCGTCGAGCAGCAGCCCCGTCACGAGCGCCTCGTCCGATCCCGCGCCCACGGCGATCGCGACGTCGCGCACCCACGCGTCGACGTGTCCCTCGCGGTACTGCGTCAGGTGCTGGAAGTACCGGGTGCGCTCGGCGACCAGGACGGACGAGACGGGTGGACTCGCGGTCCGCGTCGCACCCCGGTGCCGCAGGACCGCCGCGACGAGCGCGCGACCGGTCCGTCCGTTGCCGTCGGTGAACGGGTGGATCGACTCGAACTGCGCGTGTGCGATCGCCGCCTGGGCCACGGGGTGCAGGTCGTCGCGCGCGAGGAACGCGAACAGGTCGGCCATGAGCGACGGGACGAACTCGGGCGGCGGTGGGACGTGGTCGGCGTCCCGTGGTGTGCGCCCGCCCCCGATCCAGTTCTGCACGGTGCGGTAGCGACCCGCGTGCGGGCCGTCCACGGGGTCGCCGCGCAGCAGACCACGGTGGGCGTCGAGGAGCGCGGTCTCGTCGAGGTGTCCGGCTCCGGCTGCCCGCACCAGGCGCTCGAGGGCGTCCCCGGCCTGCACCATCACCGAGGCGCTCGTGTTCGCGCGCACGCCCACCAGCGCCCGGGCGACGTCCTCGGCCGTGGCGTCCTCGTGCTCGATGCGCGAGGTCGCGACCGCCTCGGTCCGGGTGAGCAGCCGGTGCAGGGGACCGGCTCCGCCGTCCTCGTCGAGCGCCCGGAGCGCCGTCAGGCTCCGGTCGAGCAGTGCAGCGGTCGCTCCGTCGGGCTCCCAGTGCGCGTCGGCGATGCACGGTGGGACCGAAGCGGTGACGGTCGCCGTCTGCCGGACGGTCCGGTCGCCGCGGGTGGCGCTGCGCCACGGCCGGACGACGGTGTCGTGGGCGGGCCAGGGTGGTCGGGGTCGGGACACGGAGCCTCCTGCGTCGATCGTCGGTGTCGAGACGGTAGGACGGACGCGACCGCGGACGCCAGGGATCGGTATGTCGCGGGGACGACGGTGCTCCGCCGTACCGTGGTGGCATGCGCAACTCGTTCGTCGTCACCGGGGCCCACGTCGTCCCCGTCACCGCTCCGCCCTTCGACGGGGGTGCCGTCGTCGTGGAGGACGGCCGCATCACCGCCGTCGGCCCCGACGTGGCTCCGCCGCCCGGCCTCCCCGTCGTCGACGCCGCCGGCGCCTGGCTCGTCCCCGGGTTCGTCGAGTCGCACGGCCACGTCGGCATCCACGAGGAGGCGAACGGCTGGGCCGGCAACGACACCAACGAGATGACCGACCCGAACCAGGCTGCGGTGCGGGCGATCGACGCCGTGGACATCGACGACGAGGGGTTCCGCGACGCACTGTCCGGCGGCATCACGAGCATCGTCGTGAAGCCCGGCTCCGGCAACCCGATCGGCGGGCAGACCGTCGCGATCAAGACCTGGGGTGGTCGCACGATCGACGAGCAGCTCATCTCCGACGCCGTCAGCGTCAAGAGCGCCCTCGGCGAGAACCCGAAGCGCGTGTACGGCGACAAGGGGAGGACGCCGTCGACGCGCCTCGGCGTGGCGAAGGTCGTCCGCGAGGCGTTCGTCGCCGCGCAGGACTACCGCGCCGCCCGTGCGGCCGCCGCCGCGAAGGGGGAGCCGTTCACCCGCGACCTGACGAACGAGACGCTCGTCCGGGTGCTCGACGGCGAGCTCGCGTGGGACCAGCACGTCCACCGGCACGACGACCTCGCGACCGCGCTCCGCCTGGCCGACGAGTTCGGGTACCGGCTCGTCGTCAACCACGGCACCGAGGCGCACAAGATCGCCGACCTGCTCGCCGAGCGCGACGTCCCGGTGATCTACGGCCCGCTGTTCACGAGCCGCTCGAAGGTCGAACTCCGCGACCGCGGCATCCCGAACGTCGTGGCGCTCGCCGCCGCCGGTGTCCGCGTGGCCATCACCACCGACGCCCCGGTCGTGCCGATCGCGATGCTGGTCGACCAGGCCACGGCGGCCGTCAAGGAGGGCCTGCCCTGGCAGACCGCGCTCGAGGCCCTCACCACCAACCCCGCGGCCTTCCTCGGCTTCGGGGACCGTGTCGGCCGCATCGCACCGGGCTTCGACGCCGACCTCGTCCTGTGGGACGGCGACCCGCTGGCCGCGACCAGCCGCGCGACGCGCGTCTGGATCGAGGGCGCGTCCGTGTACGAGTGGGCCGACGGGACGGGCGTCACCACGCCGCGCTGGTGACCGGATGACGGTCTGGAGGCTCGTGGCGGCCCCGCCACGGTCCTCCCGTCCGCAAGACGCAACCTCGGCGGTTGCTCGCAACGCCGTACCGCTGCGCGCAACCGCCGACGTTGCGTTCCGCGGAGGGGGCGCCGAGCGTCAGGCGTCGCGGGACAGCAGGAAGTCGTTGATGCGCTCGGTCATCGGCAGGTCCATCTCCCGCGCGACGCCGTTCACGGACCGGATCGGTGCCGCCTGGCGGACGCTCGACAGCAGCCACAGGGCGTCGGCGGCCTCCAGGTCGGCCAGCGTGACGAGCTCGTACGAGGTCGCGATGCCCTCGCCCTCGGCGAACCGGAAGACGTCGGCCTGCGTCGTCCCCGCCAGGATGCCGATGTCGGTCCGCGGCGTCACGAACCTGCCGTCGACGGACATCACCAGGTTCGCGCGGGTGCCCTCGAGCACGTACCCGTCCGTCGAGACGAAGAGCGCGTCGTCCGCTCCGCGGCGCTCGGCCTCGCGGAGCGCCGCCATGTTCACCGCGTACGACAGCGTCTTCGCGCCCTGCAGCAACCACGGCGAGGTCCGCTCGACGTCGTGCCGGTAGCCGCGGTCGAGCGTCACGACGGCGATGCCCGCCGTCCGCGCGGGCGTCTGGTCGCCGGACGGTGCCGCGTAGACCCAGCCGGTCGGTCGACCCGAGCCCTCGACGCCGCGGGTCATGACGGTCTTCGCGAAGGCCTCGTGCACCGGGTCGAGCCGGGCGCACACCGCCTCGATCGCCTGGCGCCACGCGTCGACGTCCGGCGTGGGCAGGTCGAGCATCGCCGCGGACCGCACGAAGCGGGCGAGGTGCGGTTCGAGCGCCTGCGGCCGCCCGTCGACCACCGTGATGGTCTCGAACACCCCGTCGCCGCGGATCGCCCCGAGGTCCTGCACCTGCAGGTGCTCCTCGAGCGGCTTCGCCCACGTGTACGCGTCGGCCTCGGCGTCGTGCGGGGCGGCGTCGCGCGAGGGCTGGTTGAGGACGGCGAGGACGGTGTCGGTCATGCCACCATCCAACCGCAGCACCGGGTCGGTGGTCGTCAGTCGCGCCCGGGGAGCGCGCCCATGAGCTTCCACACCGCCGGCGTCAGCTCGGGGTGCTGCAGGGCGATCCGGCGGAGCCGGTGGTACTCCTCGCCGAGCTCGGTGCCCTGCCCGGAGGCCGGGTGGCCCGCCCAGTGCACGCTGCGCTGCCCGATCGCGGCGTCGAGCTCGACGGCATCGGCGCGGAGGATGAGCACGACCTGCTCGTCGACGGTCGGGAGCGTCGGCATGAACTCCCACGGGTCCTCGCCTGCACGGCTGCGGTGCTCGACGATCATCGAGATCTCCTCGGCGGCCTCGGCGCGCAGCACTTCGAGGCTGCGCCCGGTCCTGCGGGGCTCAGCCATGGTGCCCCCGCAGCACGCCTGCCATGCCAGCGATCGTACGCCAGCGCGGAGCGTCCACCGGACACGTCCGCCAGACTGGGGACCGTGACCGAACGCGACGAGACGAAGTCCCAGCACGCCCCGGTCGTGGTCGTCTACCTGCTCCGTGACGGTCCCGACGGCCCCGAGGTGCTGCTCGGCGAGAAGCGTCGGGGGCTCGGGGCCGGGGGCCTAGTCGGTCCGGGCGGCAAGCGCGAGCCGGGGGAGCCGCCGGTGGCGGCAGCGGTGCGCGAGGTGGCGGAGGAGGTCGGTCTGCGGCTCGAGTCGGACGACCTGGAGGCGCGTGGCACGTTGGACTACCGGTTCCCGTTCCGTCCGTCCTGGTCGCAGCGCTCGGACGTCTTCGTCTGCCGCCGCTGGCAGGGGACCCCGTCGGGCAGCGACGAGCTGGAGCCGCGGTGGGTCCCCGTCGACGCGGTGCCCTACGACGCGATGTGGGACGACGCGCGCTACTGGTTGCCGGGCGTGCTGGCCGGCGGGAGCGTCACGGCGCGCTTCACCTTCGCGGAGGACAACGCGACCGTCTCGGGCTTCAGCGGCGAAGGCGTCTAGCGGGCGCCCGCACGACCCTGCTGGACGCGGGTACTGCCGGTGCGCGCCTCCTCCGCGGCGGCGAGGACGTCGGCGTCCCCGCTGCGACCACCGAGCGGGCGGACGAAGAAGTCGACGATGCCCGCCGCGATCGCCCCGAGGACCGCGAACATCGCCCAGCCGACGAACAGCCCGGCGGTGTTCCGGCCGTCGGCGGGGGCGAGGAACACGCTTGCGGCGTAGAGCGCTGCCGCGAGCACGAGGAACGCCACGACGGCGGTGACGAGGACGCGGTGCCAGGCGGTGCGCGGGTGCATGCGGAACAGGATACGCGCGCTCCGGGGAGCGGCCGAGCGTGCGCGCGTCAGCGCTCGGCGTGCCGCCCGTGCTGGCGCTCGTCGGGCGCGCCGGTCCGCGTCGTGCGCGATCCTGCCGGGGCCGGGCGGCGACCGGACGCGTCCACGCGGGGGACGGGACGGGTGCGGGGGCCGGTGGCAGCGCCTCCCGGTCGCGCCGGGCCGGACCGGTCCGCCTGCCGCACCACGGGGATGCGTCCGGTCGGGGTGGTCTCCTGCTCGAGCCCGTCGCGACCGCCGGTGAAGACGTCGCCGGTGACACGCTCGTCCTCCCAGTCGTCGTCGCGCAGGACGCTCAGCGTGCCGGTCTCGGTCGAGGTCAGTCCGTGGCGCTCGAGCTCGGCGTCCCGCTGCTTCCCGAGGAACTCGCGGTTCGCGGTCTGCGCGTCCTGGAACATCGTCGTGCGGTTGTTCACGATCGCCGCGATGCGACGGCGCTCCCACCACTGCTTGCCGAAGAACATCAGCACGAGCCCGGCGGCGGCGTAACAGCCCATCGTGACCAGCCCGCGACCGAAGCCGGGGCCGACGCCGTAGATCTCGTGCTTGATCATGTCGACCATGCTCGAGCCGACCACGACGTGGTTGAGCCACGCGAAGGGCTCCGGCATGAACCACTTCGGGTACGCGCCGCCGGAGGACGGCATCGACAGGAAGACGAAGCAGATCATCGCGGGCGCGGCGATGAACCGGCCGACGAAGTAGCTCAGGCCGTTGACGGCGAGACCGATCGCGACGATCCAGCCCCAGGCGATGAGCACGAGTCCGATCCAATGCCCGTGGATCGCGCCGACGACCGGGCCGGCGAGCGTGTTCGTGATCAGGGAGATCACGAGGCCGCCGACGACGATCACGGTCATGCGGGTGCGGTGCCGCAGCGGACCGCCCATGATGCCGATGAACATCGCGACCATGTAGCCGCCGATGCACCAGGCGAGCATGACGTACATCGCGACGGTGCCGTACTCGTCGTACGCGGGCAGCGGTGCGAGCTCGGTGACGGTCGGGGCGGCGACTCCGATCCCGGTGAGCACGCTGGTCAGCGTCGCGGGGACGAGCGAGGCGACCTGGAACTGGTGGGCGCTCGCCTTGAACACCTCGTTCGCCGAAGGGTCGTACGCGACGGCCATCGTGCCGGCCAGGACGTCCTGCTTCGCGCGGGCCAGCGACTCGTACGTGTGGAACACGTACTCACCGGGCAGGGCTTTGCCGACGGCGGCGACGAGGGTCGGATCGCTGCCGACCAGGGCGACGGGGACGTCGTGCGGGTGGGGAGCGTGGAAGGCGAAGACGTAGCAGAGGCAGAAGCCGACGATGAAGAACAGCGGCATCCAGAGCTGCAGCCCGATGAGCTGCAGCGAGGGGTGGAGCGTGCCGTACCAGCGGCGGTACCGGCTGATCCGCTGCGGCTCGGGCACCGGTGCCTGGCGCACGCGCCCCGCACGGCTGCCGGCGCTCCGGCTGCCGGCGACGGGAGCACCGCGACGTGGCCGCGAACCGCCCCGCGTCGAGGGCCGGGTCTGCCGGGGCTTCGGCGCGGACGACCGCGGCGCTCCGTCACGATCGGGGAGGTCGCTCTTCCTGGGGACGTCGTTCCGCGGCTCGCTCACTCGGCGCTCTGCTCCTTCTGCTGGTCGGAGCATCACGGTACGCCGGGCGTGCTCACCGCGCCCCGTGAGCTGTCGGGGCAGGACCGGCTGCGGCGGCCCAGGACCGGCAGCGCCGGGTCAGGACCGGCTGCGGGAGGCCTGGGCCGAGTCCATCGCGAGTTCCTCGGCGTCGAGCGTCACGAGCACGCGGCGCATGACCTCCTCGTCGAGGTTGCCCTTCTCGCGTTCCTCGAGCACGATCTCGCGGCGACGGTCGAGCAGTTCGCGGCGGATGTCCTGGATCTGGGCGCCGCGGAGTCGCAGCGGAGCGTTCCGGTCCTCGACCTCCTCTTCCTCGGCGTCGCGGCGGAACGTCTCGGCCTGTCGTTCGAGGCGGGCCTTCAGCCGGTTCACGACGCTGTCCGATGCCTCGGCGCCGTACTGCTCGGCCCATGCCGGTCGCCTCCGTTCGAGCAGGGCGATCGCGGCCTCGGTGGTGCGCTGGTTGAGGCGCATCTCGCTCCGGACGTCCGCCTCGCCCTCGGCCGGGTCCTGCACCTTCAGCGCCCGGATCACGAACGGCAGGGTCAGCCCCTGGAGCAGGAGCGTGCCGACGGTGACCACGAAGGCGATCACGAAGATGGTGTCCTGCGCCTTGACGTCGACCGAGTTGCCGACGACGGAGACCGCCGCGGCGAGGGTCACCACACCGCGCATGCCGGTCCACGAGATGACGGTGAGCTCCCGCCAGTTCAGCTTCGGTTCGGCGGAGCCGCGCAGCCAGCGCAGGGACGGGTGACCGCGGGACAGTCGGACGCGCAACGGCCGCAGCCACCGGCCGTTGAAGCGGTTGCGCGCGTACGACTCGAACACGAAGAGCGGTCGCACGAGGATCACGACGACCAGGACGACGGCCGCCGCGGTGAGGGTCTGCGTCAGGCTGCGGTCGCTCTCGACGAGGTCCTGGACGACGGTCTTGAGCTGCAGGCCGATGAGGGCGAAGACGAACCCCTCGAGGATCACGTCCGCACTCGTCCACAGCGGGCGCTCCTGCAGCCGGGTCGCGTAGCCCTCCTTCGGCGAGTTGTAGCCGATGTACAGCCCCGCGGTGACCACGGCGATGACCCCGGAGCCGGAGAGGTGCTCGGCGAGGACGTACGCGACGAAGGGCAGCAGGATGCTCATGATCGTCTCGACGACCGGGTCGTTGATGCGCATCCGGATCCAGTGGACGGCGACGCCGAGGACGATGCCCACCGCCAGGCCGACACCGATCGCGAGCCCGAAGATGCCGAGGTCCTGCCAGATCGTCAGCGACGTCCCCGCCGCGATGAGCGTGAAGACCCGCACGAGGGTGAGGGACGCGGCGTCGTTGATGAGGCTCTCGCCGGACAGGACCGTCATCACCCGGCGGGGGAGTCCGAGCTTCCGGCCGATCGCCGCGGCGGACACCGCGTCCGGCGGGGCGACGACGGCGCCGAGCAGGATCGCCGCGGGCCAGTCCATGTCCGGGATGATGATGTAGGCGGCGAGGGCGACCGCGAGCGCGGTGACGATCACGAGGAAGATGCCGAGACGGCGGATCTGCTTGATGGACTGCCGGAAGCTCTGCCACGACACGTCGAGGGCGGCGGAGTAGAGCAGCGGCGGCAGGACGACGGTGAGGATCACCTCGGAGTCGATCTCGATCTCCGGCAGGCCCGGCAGGAACGACACCGCGAGCGCCACGGCCGTGACGAGCAGCGGCGCGGGCAGCCCCTTGGCCCGCGCGAAGCCGGTCACCGCGAGTGAACCGATCAACAGGATGAGGAGTTCCGCGGTGTCCATGGGGTCCATTCTCCCATCGACATGATTCGCAGGCTGAACGATCCGCAGGTCGGGTGGCGCGGCGGCGGACGACAGGGTTTGCCCCGGAGCCGATCGGCTGCGACACTTGCCCGCGGTGGACATCACACTCATAGTCGTCCTGGTCATCGCGTTGGCCCTCTTCTTCGACTTCACAAACGGTTTTCACGACACCGCCAACGCGATGGCGACACCGATCGCCACCGGTGCCATGAAGCCCAAGGTGGCCGTCACGGTCGCCGCGGTGCTCAACCTCGTCGGTGCGTTCCTCAGCACCGCCGTCGCGACGTCGATCTCGCACGGCCTGATCAACGAGGGCCCCGGTGGCGTCGCGATCACCCCGGAGATGATCTTCGCGGGCCTGATCGGCGCGGTCGTCTGGAACATGATCACGTGGCTGCGCGGTCTGCCGTCGTCGTCCTCGCACGCGCTGTTCGGCGGGCTCATCGGTGCCGCGATCGTCGGAGCCGGCTTCGACTCCGTGAACTACGCCGCGCTGCTGACCGTCGTGATCATCCCCGCGTTCCTGTCGCCGGTGATCGCCGCGCTGGTCTCGCTCCTCGCCACGCGCATCGCCTACCGCGTGACCCGTCGTCCGGTCTTCCCGAACGAGCGCGGCGGCTTCCGCATCGGCCAGGTGTTCACGAGCTCGATGGTCTCCCTCGCGCACGGCACGAACGACGCGCAGAAGACGATGGGCGTGATCACGCTGACGCTGATCGCCTCGGGCGCGCAGTCGGCGAACCAGGGCGTGCAGTTCTGGGTCGTCGTCGCGTGTGCGCTCGCGATCGCACTCGGCACGTACACCGGTGGTTGGCGCATCATCCGCACCCTCGGGTCGGGTCTGACCGAGATCCGCGCCACCCAGGGCTTCGCCGCCGAGGCGTCCACCGCAGCCACCATCCTCGCGTCGAGCCACCTCGGCTTCGCGCTCTCGACCACGCAGGTGTCGTCGGGCTCGATCATCGGCGCCGGGCTCGGCCGTCGTGGCTCGAAGATCCAGTGGTCGACGGCGGGCAAGATCGTCGTCGCATGGTTCATCACGCTGCCGGCCGCCGCAGCCGTCGGCGCGATCGCGTCCGGCATCGCCCGGCTCGGTGTCGGGGGACTCGTCATCGACGCGGTCGTCGGCGCAGCCGTCATCCTCGGGCTCTACCTCTGGTCGCTGCGGAAGCCGCACGACCAGGCCGCCGCGATCGAGGTGGACGTGGCCGCCAACGCGGTCTTCACCCGCAAGGAGCTCCGCGACATGCAGCGCAAGAAGCGTGCCGCCCAGGTCGCCGAGCGGCGCGCCGAGCTCAGCCGTGAGCGCACCCTGCGCCGCATGGCCGGACGGAACGGAGGGCGCCGCTGATGGGCATCGACTGGTTTGCATTCCTCACCGTGGCGATCGTCGCGGTCGTCTCCGCGTGCTTCGTGGTCCTCGTCTACTCGATCGGCCTGCGCCTCTGGAGCGCCGCCGACACGCGCGCCGGCAAGTACACCGTGAAGGACGACGGCACCGTCGGCCCCGCCACGGCCGGCTTCCCCCAGCCCGGCACCGTCCAGCCCGGCGTCCGCGCGTTCCGCGCGCTCGCCGTCGCGTGCTTCGCCGTCTCCGGCCTGGCCGTGCTCTACGGCATCTACCTGATCGTCCCGCAGTTCCACTGACGGTCACGTCCACCTGACGGACGGGAGGCCCGTGTCGACGCCGCCACGGGCCTCCCGTCCGTCGTCGGTCACCACGCGCGCCCGCCTGCCGGACCCGACCGGCCGGACGGGCTAGCCTCGACAGGGTGACCGGCAACGAAGCAGCGCGCACCAGGACCGAGACCGACTCGCTGGGATCCCTCGAGGTCCCCGCCGACGCGTACTGGGGCATCAACACCCTCCGGGCGCTCGAGAACTTCCCGATCACGTCGGTGCCGATCGCCGTGTACCCGGACCTCATCGAGGCGCTCGCGACCGTGAAGCAGGCCGCCGCGCGGGCGAACAAGGCCATCGGCGTGCTCGACGCCGAGCGTGCCGACGCCATCGACCAGGCGGCGCAGGAGGTCCGCGACGGGAGCCTCCGCGACCAGTTCGTCGTCGACGTCGTGCAGGGCGGCGCGGGGACGTCGACGAACATGAACACGAACGAGGTGCTCGCCAACCGCGCCCTCGAGATCCTCGGGCGCGAGAAGGGCGACTACGCGTACCTGCACCCGATCGACCACGTGAACCGCAGCCAGTCGACGAACGACACCTACCCGACGAGCATCAAGCTGGCGATGATCCTGGGGGTGCGGCGGCTCACCGAGCAACTCGAACTGCTCTCCGACGCGTTCGCCGAGCGGGGCCGGGCGTTCCAGGACGTCCTGAAGGTCGGGCGCACGCAGCTGCAGGACGCCGTGCCGATGACCCTCGGGCAGGAGTTCACCGGGTTCGCGCACACCATCCAGGAGGACGTCCTGCTCCTCCGCACGGTCTCGCCGCTGCTCGCGGAGACGAACCTCGGGGCGACGGCCATCGGCACGGGCATCACCGCGGACCCGCAGTACCGCGACGAGGTCCGTCGGCAGCTGCAGGTCGCGAGCGGGCTCGACATCGTCACCGCACCCGACCTGATCGAGGCGACGAGTGACGCCGGTGCCTTCATGACGCTGTCCGGCACGGTGAAGCGCAGCGCGGCCAAGCTGTCGAAGATCTGCAACGACCTGCGGTTGCTCGCGTCGGGGCCGCAGGCGGGGCTCGGCGAGATCACGCTGCCCGCGCGCCAGGCCGGGTCGTCGATCATGCCGGGCAAGGTCAACCCGGTGATCCCGGAGGTCGTCAACCAGATCGCGTTCGCCGTCGCCGGTGCCGACACCACGGTGACGATGGCCGCCGAGGGCGGGCAGCTGCAGCTCAACGCCTTCGAGCCGATCATCACCCACTCGATCCTGCAGTCGCTGCAGTGGATGGCGAGCGGGTGCGCCACGCTCCGGGTGAACTGCGTCACGGGCATCGAGGCGAACGAGGCCAAGCTCGCCGCGCAGGTGGACACCAACGTCGGCGTCGTCACCGCGCTGACGCCCTACATCGGCTACGCGGCCGCGGCGTCGATCGCGCACACCGCGTTGACGACCTCGACGCCGATCGCGACGCTCGTCACGGCGGCGGGGCTGATGGACGAGGACCAGGTGCAGCGGGTCCTGTCGCCGGCGCGCTTGTCGGGCATCGAGCTCGCGACGGGGGCGATCCCGATCGTCACCGAGGAGATGTTGGACGCCGAGGCGGAGCGGGTCGCGCGCGAGCGCTGACCCCGTCCCGCGGGACGCAACCTCGGCGGCACTGCGCAGCGGTACAGCGCTGCGAGGCGTCGCCGACGTTGCGTCGTGCGGAGCGCCGCGCGAGCGCTGGAGCCTAGGGCAGCGGGGGCTCGCCGACCCGCACCTGGTGCGACATCGCGCGCAGGTGCTCCTCGGTCGGCGAGGGCTCCTCGTGCTCGTCCTCGGCACGCTGCTGCGCGGCGAGCCGGACCCGGTGCGCCGCAGCGATGTCCTGGTCGCGCCAGCGTGCGAGCGTGAAGTTCCGCGTGACGTCGCGGAGTGGCAGTCGGATCGACTCGTCAGCCTCGATGCCCGCGAGGAGCTGGCGCATCCGGATGACCTCGGAGTCGAGCTCCCCGCCGACGACGAGCACGAAGTTCGAGATGTACAGGTACACGAGCAGCAGGATCGCGCCACCGAGCCACCCGTAGGCCCGGTTCCCGCTGCCGCCGACCGTCTCGACGTAGATCGAGAAGCCGAGGGTCGCCACCGCCCAGGTCACGATCGCGAACGCCGCTCCGGCCGACACCCACCGCAGCTGCGGGGTCTTCACGTTCGGCGTCGCGTAGTAGAGGACCGCCACCATCACCACGAGGACGACGGCGAGCACGGGCCACTTCGCCACGTTCCACAGGTCGTCGATCCACGGTGCCCACCCCAGCTGCCGGACGATCGCCGCCGAGATCGTCGGGGTGCCGAGCAGGATGACGATCGCGATCGCCCCGCCGACCATCACGAGCAACGTGACGAGGAGCATCATGCTGCGGAACTTCCAGATCCGCCGGCCCTCCTCGACCTCGTAAGCGGTGTTCATCGCGCGTCCGAACGCCGTGGCGTACCCGGAGAGCGACCACAGCGTCAGGACGAGCCCGATCGAGAAGCCCACCCACGGGTTGTCGAGCGTCAGCAGCTGGCGCAGCGGCCCCTCGAGGTGCTGCGCGGTCTCGGGGCGGACGATGAAGCCCAGCACCTGGATGATGTCCGTCAGGCTGTCGCCCTGCCGGTCCACGACGGACAGGGCCGACACCACGGCGAGCGCCGCGGGGAACACGGTCAGCAGGGCGAAGAACGTCAGGGAGGCCGCGGCGTCCACGACGCGGTGGCGGATCACCGAGTGGTAGGTGCGCCGGACGACCGCGCGGACGCCGGTCCGCTGCAGGTCGCGCGAGGCGCTGTCGGGCATGCGATGTACCGTACCCGACCCCACGACGGCCGGGAGGCGCGGTGCGGCACCGCCACGCGCCTCCCGTCCGCGGACAGCTGCACGAGACTCGGCCCCGCGGACAAATTCGCCGTTCCCGCGCGCGAGTCTCGTCCGCCAGGCCGAGTCTCGGACCTGACGGGGCCGGCACCCGCCGGTCAGTTCGCGTGCGGGTCGAGTGCGTCGTACCGGCGGAAGGAGGGCACCAGCCGGAGCAGCAGTGCCACGAGGCCGATGATGAGCACGCCGCCGATGATCGGCGGGTACGCGATGCCGGCCGCGACGACGAGGCCGGCGTACAGGTCGCCGAGGCGCGGGCCGCCGGTCACGACCACGATGAAGATGCCCTGCAGCCGTCCGCGCATCCCGTCGGGCGAGGCCGCCTGCAGGATCGTGTTCCGGAACACCGAGCTGACGTTGTCCGCGCCGCCCGCCGCCGCGAGGAACAGCGCCGCGAGTCCGAGTGCGGGCAGGATCTCGACGCCGAAGGCCTCGCCGGACCGACCGCCGAGCAGGTGCGCCACCGCGATGACGACGCCGAACGCCGCGATCGCCGCGCCGTACGCCGTGATCGCCCAGCCGACGGCCTCGCCCTGGCGTCGCACGTGCCCGAGCGGGCCGGAGAACACGCTCGACAGCAGCGCGCCGACGGCGTAGGCGGCGGTCAGGGTGCCGACCGTGATCGACCCGCCGCCGATGACCAGTGCCCCGATCGCCGGGAAGAGCACGCGCGGCTGGCCGAACGTCATCGCGACGATGTCGAGCACGAACGTCATCGTGATGTTGCGGGACCGCCTGAGGAACCGCGCACCCTCGACCAGGGAGCGCAGCCCGGGGCGGAGGGCGTCGTGCTCCGCCGCCATCCGGGGGAGGGTGAAGACGCCGAGGAAGGCGAACGTGAAGAGCACGACGTCGATCGTGTAGGTCGGTGCGAAGCCGACGCTCGCGATGAGGACACCGGCGATCGCCGGGCCCACCGTCACCTGGAACCCGGACGCGATGCCACCGAGGGCGCTCGCCGCCGGGAGCAGGTCCGTCCCGACGAGCCGGGGGACGATCGCCGAACGCGAAGCGTTGCTCACCGTCGCGGCGACGGCGTTGACGGTCGCGAGCACGTAGAGGAGCGCCACGCTGTGCAGCCCGAGCCAGGCGTGCGTGGCGATGAGCGCGACCGCGGCCCAGGCGATGATCGCGGACACGAGGGCCACGAGCCGCCGGTCGAAGGCGTCCGCGAGCATCCCGCCGTAGAGCCCGGCGACGATCATCGGGACGAGGGCGATCACGCCGACGAGCGCGACCGCGAAGGTCGAGCGGGTGATCTCGTACACCTCGAGGCCGACCGCGACGGTGGTCATCTGCGTGCCGATGCCGGCGATCGCCGTGCCGGCCCAGAGCCGCGCGAACGCGGGGGAGTGGCGGAGCGGGGTGAGGTCGGCGAGCAGGCGGCGGCGGGGTGTGGTGTCAGGTCGTGTCACGGTGGAACCATTCTGCGGCCTGCGCCGCCCCGAGCGGGCGGAATCTGCGGGCTCCGGCGACGCGAGCGGGCGGAATCTGCGCACTCCGGCGACGCGAGCGGGCGGAGTGTGTCGCGTTCGTCCGCTGAGCGTGACGGATCGCGCCCGTTCGCGGGGAGCGAGACACCCGCGCCGCCGGGGAAGCCACCACACCCCTGCTGGTTGACTGACGCCATGACTGACCTCAACAGCAAGCCCGAGTTCGACGCCCCCGAGGGCCCGGCCCCCACCGAGCTCGTGATCACCGACATCGTCGAGGGTGACGGCGACGTCGCGCAGCCCGGCTCGACCGTGAAGGTGCACTACGCCGGCGTCGAGTACGAGTCCGGCGAGGAGTTCGACAGCTCGTGGAACCGCGGTGAGCCGATCGACTTCCCGCTCGCAGCACTCGTCCGTGGCTGGCAGGAGGGCATCCCCGGCATGAAGGTCGGCGGGCGCCGCAAGCTCACCGTCCCGCCGGAGCTCGCCTACGGCCCGGCCGGCGGCGGGCACTTCCTCTCCGGCAAGACCCTCATCTTCATCATCGACCTGCTCGGGGTCCGCTGATGCAGGTCGGCGCGCCCACCATCGAGCTGAACGACGGCCACCGCTTCCCGGAGCTCGGCCTCGGCACCTACGGGCTGAACGGCGACGAGGGCACCGCAGCGGTCGGCGCGGCGATCACGAGCGGCTACCGGCTGCTCGACACCGCGCTGAACTACGGCAACGAGGACGCCGTCGGCCGCGCCGTGCGCGGGTCGGAGGTCGACCGCGAGGACCTCGTCGTCACGTCGAAGCTGCCCGGGCGGCACCACGGCTACGACGAGGCACACCGCTCGATCGACGAGACGCTCGGCAACCTCGGGCTGGACCGCGTCGACCTGTACCTCATCCACTGGCCGAACCCGTCGGTCGGGAAGTTCGTCGACACGTGGAAGGCCTTCGTCGACCTCCGGGACAGCGGCAAGGTCCGCTCGATCGGCGTCTCGAACTTCACGCCCGAGCACCTGAAGGCGATCATCGACGCCACCGGTGTCGCCCCGGCGGTGAACCAGGTGGAACTGCACCCGTACTTCCCGCAGGCCGAGCTCCGCAAGGTGCACGCCGAGTACGGCATCGTCACCGAGAGCTGGAGCCCGCTCGCGAAGCAGTCCGAGCTGCTCACCGAGCAGCCGGTCCTCGACGCGGCGGCCGCGCACGGCGTGACGCCCGGCCAGGTCGTGCTGCGCTGGCACGTCCAGCTCGGCGCGGTCCCGGTGCCGAAGTCCGGCGACGCGGACCGGCAGCGGGAGAACCTCGACGTCTTCGGCTTCGCGCTGACCGACGACGAGGTCCGCGCGATCTCCGGGCTCGAGCGCGGGCGTCTCTGGGACGGCGACCCGGACACGCACGAGGAGATGTAGGGACTGCCGCCCCCACGGACGGACGGGCGCGCCCCGCTGAGCGGCGACGCGAAGCGTCGCGCGGGGCGCGCCGACCGAGCCTGCGAGGGAGGGGTGTCGGCCGACACCGCGCCTTCCGTCCGTCCCCCGGTCGCCCGTGCGTCTCGTCGCCCCCGGAGGTCGCCCGGCGGGACTACACTGGACACCCCTGTTTCCCGAAGGGTGGCGTGTGTCCGAACCGACCGAGACCGACCGCGAACGTAGCTACGTCGACGGTCTCTTCACCCGTCTCGACGAGCTGACGTCCGAGGCCGAGCAGCGTCTCGCCGAGACCCGCCGCCAGGCGGTCGGCGGCAACCACCAGAGCCGCAGCGAGCGTGACGCCTACGCACGCCTGTACGAGGACACGATCGCCACGCTCGACCGCGTCGGCGACCGCCTGGTCTTCGGTCGGCTCGAGGTGTCCGAGCCGGAGTCGCCCGACGACACGTTCCGGTACATCGGCCGCGTCGGCCTCCGCGACGTCGAGCACCGACCGCTCCTGCTCGACTGGCGCGTCCCCGGTGCGAGCGCCTTCTACCAGGCGACCGCAGCGCACCCGATGGGCATGCGCGCCCGCCGCCACCTGACGCTCGAGGGTCGCACGGTCGTGAACGTCGAGGACGAGGTCTTCGACGCGACCCTGTACGACGACGAGCGCACGCACCTGCAGGGCGAGGGAGCGCTGCTCGCGGCGGTCACCGCCGAGCGCACCGGTCGGATGACCGACATCGTCGCGACGATCCAGGGCGAGCAGGACCGCATCATCCGCTCCGCGCTCGAGGGCGTCCTCATCGTGCAGGGCGGCCCCGGTACGGGCAAGACCGCCGTGGCGCTGCACCGCGCCGCGTACCTGCTGTACACGCACCGCGACCGGCTCCGGGGCTCCGGCGTGCTCATGGTCGGGCCGTCCCCGGCGTTCCTGACGTACATCGAGCAGGTGCTGCCGTCGCTCGGCGAGACCGGCGTGGTGATGGCCTCGCTCGGGTCGCTGTACCCGGGCGTGCACGCGACGATGCACGACCACGGGGACGTCGCCGCGGTGAAGGGCTCGGCGCAGATGGCGTCGCTGCTCCGCCGTGCCGTCCGCTCCCGCCAGGTCGTCCCGACCGAGTCGGTCGTGCTCGACGTCGAGGGGGAGCGGCTCACGGTGCCACCGCAGCTCGTCGCCGACGCCCTCAAGCGGGCGCAGGACCGCGGGAAGCCGCACAACGTCGCTCGGGTGACCTTCAACAAGATCGCCCTCGACGCGATGACCCGCCTGCTCGCCGACCAGCTCCGCGCCCGCGGCACGACGGTGGACGAGGCCGACGAGAAGGTCCTGCGCGAGGACATCCGCAGCTCGTACGACGCCCGTGTCCTGCTCAACACCGCGTGGCTGCCGCTGCCGCCGGAGAAGTTCCTCGAGGACCTCTACGCGCGCCCGAACTGGCTCGCCTCGCTCACGCCGGACTGGACACCCGCACGCCGCGCACTGCTCCAGCGACCGCGTGGCGCGGGCTTCACGATCGAGGACGTCCCGCTCCTCGACGAGGCCGCCGAGCTCCTCGGGCCGTTCGACCCGACCGGCGGTGCCGCGAAGCGCGCGGCCAAGGCCAGCCGCAACCGCGACATCGAGAACGCCCGCCAGGCGATCGAGAACATGGGCGTCGAGGGCATCGTCTCCGCCGAGCAGGTCGCGGGGTCCTTCGCCGAGGGCGGCGATCCCCGCACGACGGCCGAGCGCGCCGCCGAGGACCGCGAGTGGACCTACGGGCACATCGTCGTCGACGAGGCCCAGGAGCTCTCACCGATGCAGTGGCGGGTCCTCGCCCGCCGGAACCCGCTGCGGTCGTTCACGATCGTCGGTGACATGGCGCAGGGTTCCTCGCCGGCCGCCGCACGCACGTGGGACGACGTCGTCGGTGCGCTCGCACGCCGCCGTCGCGGACGTGCGCCCGTGGTGCCGCTCGACCACCGGATCGCCGAGCTCACGGTCAACTACCGCACGCCGCGCTCCATCGTGCAGGCGGCGGGTGCGTTCGCCGACGCCGCCGGACTGGCGGTCACGCGCACCGAGGCCGTGCGCGACGGCGACCCGGTCGACCGCGTGTCCGTGCCCCGGGCGGCGCTGCTCGACACGGTCGCCGAGCACGTGGACGCCGAGCGGGAGCGCATCGGCTCCGGCACGATCGGCGTCATCGTGCCCGAGGCCGAGCTCACCGCCGTCCGCGAGCGGCTCGCCCGCACCGACGCCGACGTCCGGGGGCTCGGCTCGCCGCGACCGGGGTCGGTGACGGTCTTGACGGGGGCGGACGCGAAGGGCCTCGAGTTCGACGGCGTGCTGTTGGTCGACCCCGACCGGGTCGGCGCCGACGCGGCACGCGCCGCGGCCGCGGTCTACGTGGCGATGACGCGACCGACGCGACGGCTGGTCGTCGTCGACGTCATCGACTGATCGGCTCGCCCTCGTCGCGCACCCGCGCGACGAGGGCCGCCCACGCGCCGTCGAGCTGGCTGCCGGGGATCGTGACGGTGGTGCGGGCGACGCTCACCGTCCACGTGAAGTCGTCGGGCACCGCCTGCCGCCGCCGCGCCGGGGCCTCGCGCGGGAGGGCGCCGACCAGGTCGTCCCAGGCGTCCGGGTCGTCGCACGAGTCGGTGTCGATCCGCCAGCCCCGCGAGAGGCCGGCGAACCCACCACTGCGGCGGACGACGATCTGCATGCTCCGGTTCTACGCCGTCACGGACCGGTGAGCACGCCGACGCTCCGCCAGGCGTCCTCGACCGCGGCGTGCTCCGTCGAGCCCTGCCCGAAGCGTGCCGCGGCGGCGTCGACCGTGACCCGTGCGAAGCCGGCGAAGTCGATGTCCTCGGTGGTCTCGGGCGACGTCAGGGCGTCCCACCAGACGGCTCCCGCGCCCTCCCACGCGTACCCGCCGACGGTGGTCGCGGCGAGGAAGAACGCGTGGTTCGGGATGCCCGAGTTCAGGTGCACGCCGCCGGAGTCCTCGGTGGTCTCGACGTAGTCGGCGATGGTCGCCGGCTGCGGGTCCTTCCCGAGCACCGGGTCGTCGTACGCGGTCCCCGGGGCCCGCATCGACCGGAGTGCCACGCCGTGCACGGCGTCGGTGAAGAGCCCCTCGCCGATGAGCCACGTGGCCTGGTCGGCGGTCTGCCCGGCGGCGTACTGCGCGACCAGCGAACCGAACACGTCGCTCACCGACTCGTTCAGCGCGCCCGACTGCCCCTGGTACGTCAGGTCGGCGGTGTACTGGGTCACGCCGTGGGCCAGCTCGTGGCCGATGACGTCGAGCGCGACCGTGAAGCGCCGGAACACCTCGTCGTCCCCGTCGCCGAACACCATGCGCCGCCCGTCCCAGTAGGCGTTGTCGTAGTCCTGCCCGTAGTGCACCGTGGCGTCGAGGGGGAGCCCGGCGCCGTCGATCGACACCCGGCCGAACACGTCGAGCCAGAACGCGTGCGTCGCGCCGAGTCCGGCGTACGCCTCGTCGACCGCGGCGTCACCGGAGTCGGGGTCGCCCTCGCGCCGGACGACCGTGCCGGGCAGGGTGGTCGTGCCGCGCGCGTCGGTGACGGTGCGCTGCGGCGAGCGGTCGACCGAGCCGCTGATGCCCTGCGGTCGGACGCGGTGCTCGTGCTTCGGAGCGGTGACGACGTCCATCTCGGCGAGCGCGGTCCGTGCCGCCGAGGCCGCGCGGGGGTGCTCCGACGCGGCGGCGACGGCGCGCAGCAGGTACGGCGGGACGACGGAGTGGCGGCGGGTGGCGGTCATGGCGCCATGGAACCACCGACGACCGACGACGGTGCTGCCCGGTCCCGAGTGGCTGGCAGGCTGGGGCTGCGGGGGCCCGGCGGGTCAGTCGCGCTGGCGGTGCTCCACCAGCGCCAGGGCGTACGACTCCCACCACTGCCCGGCCGCCGGTCCGCCGTTGCAGGTGCCGTCGCTGAGCCCGGGCGTCTTCACCCAGAGCAGGGCGTCGAGCCGGGTCGACCCCGCGGTGACGTGCGGTGCCTGTCCGAGTCCCGCACCCTCGGGGTTGCACCAGGTGCCGCGCCAGCCCTGCCCGTTCCGCGAGACGTCGATCACGAAGTGCGGGTCGCCACCGATCGCGTCCGCCAACCGGTCGGCGTACGCGCGTTCCGTGTCCACCCGGTAGAAGTTCGAGACGTTCGTCGCGAAGCCCTGCGTCCGGTCGACCCCGGCCGCCCGCAGCCACCGTGCCATCTCGGTGACGGGGACCCGGTCCTCGTTGCCGCCGTCGAGGTACACCGTCAACCCGTGTCCGGCGAGCTCGTCCACGGCGCGGTCCAGCAGTCGCAGGCGCTCCCGACCGAGGCGCTCGCAGACGTGGATCTGCGCGATCGAGTCCGGTTCGACGAGCACGACCGCGTGCGAGCCGGCCATCGCCCGGACGGCCGACCGCACCCACGGCAGGTAGGCGTCCTCGGCGGTGCCGCCGGCGGAGTAGCTGCCGCAGTCGCGGTCCGGGATCGCGTAGAGGACGAAGACGGGCGTACGGTGCTGCTGCTCGGCGCCCCGGACCACCCGCCGGACGACCTGTCGGGTGACGGACTCGGAGGGGTTCGTCAGCCAGGTCGCGACGGGCTGGTCCGCGATGACGTCGATCTGCTCGGCGGTCGCGCGCTCGCCGTCCGCCCGGGCCGCGGCGGCTCGGCGCGCAGCCTGTCCGTCCTGGTCCGGCTGGTGGGCCAGGCCGCCCGGGAACGCGGCCGCGGCCGACTCGCGCTCCGCGATCGCCCGGCCCGGCTCGACACCGTTGCTCCTCGTCGTCGTCGCGCCGGGGGTGCCGGTGCCGTCCGGACCGTCATCGGACCCCGACACCGTGGAGAGGACGAGCCCGCCCACGGCCACGGCGACGACCGCTCCCACGGCGAGCACCGCCCACTGTCGTCGTCCGCTGCCCCTGGTGCGGCCGCGCGTCCCCTGCTCCGGCATGCGTCCATGCTGGCAGCAGGCCACAGCGTCGTGCCAGGGTGGCCCGGCGTCCGCCCAGGTGGGGCGCGGCCGGCTGCCAGGAGCCGGCAGCGATACTGAC
This sequence comes from Curtobacterium sp. 179-B 9B NHS, assembly GCF_045370965.1. Classification (NCBI taxonomy): domain Bacteria; kingdom Bacillati; phylum Actinomycetota; class Actinomycetes; order Micrococcales; family Microbacteriaceae; genus Curtobacterium; species Curtobacterium sp. 179-B 9B NHS. Next base: position 13,250 of record NZ_JBIQDQ010000022.1, on the reverse strand, counting down.
CGGATGTTCCGGAAGCTCCTGCTGCTCGCCCTCACCGCCGGCTACGCCTGGGTGATCTGGCGGATGACCCTCACGCCGCGGGTCTTCACGCATGCGCAGGACGAGCTCGTGCTGCACGTGATCGGTTGGCTGCAGCAGCTGCCGCACGGTGCCTGGTTCACCTACGACCGGGTCGAGTTCCTCGCGAACATCGGGATGTTCGTCCCCGTCGGGATGATCGCGGCGCTGTGGCTGCCGCGTCGCTGGTGGCTGCTGGGCGCCGTGGTCGCGGTCGTCCTGTCGGTCGGGATCGAGCTCGCGCAGGCCCGCTTCCTGCCGTACCGGGTCGCGGATCCGCGGGACGTGCTGTCGAACGGTCTCGGCGGGCTGCTCGGTGCCACCCTCGTCGGGCTCGTCCGGAGCCTGCTGCCGGTGCCGCGACGGCAGCGGCTGCGCGCCCGCCCTGCCTGATCTCTGGTAGTCTCGTCCGGTTGCCGTCGAACGGCCGCGGACAAAGAGCGCCCATGCATCAGGCATGAGCACCGCGCAACGGACAGGAAGGGGATCATCCATGGCACTTGACGCGAAGGTCAAGCAGGAGATCATCGAAGAGTACGCGACCCACCCGGGCGACACCGGATCCCCCGAGGTCCAGGTCGCCGTTCTGACGCGTCGCATCAACGACCTGAACGAGCACCTCAAGGAGCACAAGCACGACCACCACTCGCGTCGTGGTCTGCTGCTCATGGTCGGTCAGCGTCGCCGTCTCCTCGGGTACCTCTCCGACGTCGACATCAGCCGCTACCGTGCGCTCATCGAGCGCCTCGGCCTGCGTCGCTAGTCGACTCGCAGACACTGCGTGACCGAACGCCCCGGTCCTCCTCGTGAGGACCGGGGCGTTCCTCGTCCCCGGCCGGCCACGACCGGGAATGGTTGCGCCCCGGCCTCGGTTCGGTACGATGTTCATGCAAACGCATCGAAAGTCGGGAACTGTCATGACCACCATCGCCGTCGTCTCCGCCGGGCTCTCCGAGCCCAGCTCCACCCGCCTGCTCGCGGATCGGCTCGCCGCGTCCGCGGTCACCGCCGTCTCGGCCGACCAGCCGGGAGGCACGGTGGACGTCCGTCACGTCGAGCTGCGTCCGATCGCCCACGAGATCGTCGACGCGATGCTCACCGGGTTCGCCGCACCGGGCCTGGCCGCCGCTCAGCGCACCGTGCTCGAGGCAGACGCGCTCGTCTTCGTCACCCCGGTCTTCACCGCGGGGATGAGCGGTCTGGCGAAGTCGTTCCTCGACGTGCTCGACAAGGACGGCGTGACCGACCTGCCGGTGCTGCTCGCGGCGACCGGGGGCACCGCACGGCACTCGCTCGCGATCGACCACGCCCTCCGCCCGGTGTTCGCGTACCTGCGCGCCGCCGTCGTACCGACCGGTGTCTTCGCCGCGACCGACGACTGGGGGAGCGAGGCGGACTCCGCCGCGCTGGACGCACGCATCCGCCGGGCCGGGGCCGACCTGGCCTGGGCGATCCGCGCCTCCCGGCGGACGCCGCAGCAGGAGACGCTCGCCGCGCCGACCGACTTCGCGTCCCTGCTCGGTGGCCTCGGCCACTGACCCGCGGTACCGGACGGTGTCGGCCGGTCAGTACCAGTGCGGGTTGACGCTCATCTCGTGGTTCCACGCCGCGCAGGGCGAGCCGTAGGCGTCGTGGATGTACGCCAGCCCCCAGTTGACCTGGGTGGCGGCGTTCGTCCGCCAGTCCGCCCCGGCGACCGCCATCTTGCTCGCGGGCAGTGACTGGGGGATGCCGTACGCACCGCTCGAGGCGTTGAGGGCGTTGGCCCGCCAGCCCGACTCCTGGTTCCAGAGGGAGACCAGGCACGAGAACTGGTCGCCGCCCCAGCCGTAGGCGCCGATCGCACTGCGGGCGTACGCCTGCGCACCGGCCGGGTCGACCGTGACGCCGCCCGTGCTCGGGTAGGACGTGTCGGTCCCGCCGCTGGTCGCGACCGGCGCCGGGGCCGAGGGGGCGGCTGCCGCCGCCGCGCGCTGGGCTGCGGCGGCTCGCTCGCGCGCCCGCTGCTGCGCGGCCTTCTGTGCGGCGACCTGCACGCCGAGCTCGTACCGCTGCTCGGTCGTGGCGGTGGTGTCCTTCAGGGTGGCCAGCTGCGCGTAGAGCTCGTCGCTGTGCTGCTGGGTGTCGGCGACGGCCCGCTCGGCGGCGTCGGAGGCCGTCCGGGCCGTGGCGGACCGTTCCTCGGCGGCGGCGGCGAGGGTGCTCCGCTCGGACTCGGCACGCTCGGCCTGGTCGTGCAGCGACTCCGCCGTCCGGCCGGCGACCGAGGCGTCCTCGAGGACGCCCTCCCACGTGCTCGAGAGCTGGTCGACGGCGCCGAGCTGGTAGAGCAGCTGGTCCGGGTCGTCCGTGGTGGCGATGCGCGTGGTCATCGCGTTCTGGCTGCCGTCCCGGTACAGGGTCGCGGCGAGCTGCCCCGCACGGTCCTGCGCCTGGGTGGCGGTGCGCTTGGCGGTGTCGGCCTGGGACCGGAGCGCCGTGGCGGTCTGCGTCGCCGACGCGAGGTCCGCCTCGGCACGGTCGGCGGCCTCGGAGGCGTCGAGGGCGGTCTGCGACTTCGCCGCGGCGTCGGCCTGCACGGACCGCAGTGCCGCCTGCACCTTCGTCGCCTCTGCGGCCGCGGCCTGCTCGTCCCCCTTCGCGCGCTGCACGTCCTGCCACGTGGGGTACTCCGTCGTCGACGCGCTCGCGGGCAGGGCGGTGACGACCGGTGCGACGAGCGCGCCCACGACCACGGCGGCCGCGACGAGCACGCGCCGGGGAGGGCTGGTGCGCATGTCGGCAGGCTACCGGGGACACGCCCGTTCGCCAGGAGCAACACCCGCCGGGTGCCTGAGGACTGGTAAAGTCCTCATCGTCCGGGGACCGTTCTCCGGACGTCACGCTCCGGACGTCACACTCGCGGAGCTGGCACACAACACTGCGCAGACCGGGCACGGAGCTGGTCATCGGTGGTGGCTCGCGGGCCGTTCGGAGTCCCGAGTGCTTCTACTGCTGGCCAGACATGCGCCCCGACCCCTCGGCGCGCACGCACCACGAGTGCCGTCGCCCAGGTCTGCCGAACACGTCAAGGAGGCACCCTTTTGGAGGGTCCCGAGATCAAGTTCGCCGAAGCCGTCATCGACAACGGCAAGTTCGGCAAGCGCGTCGTCCGGTTCGAGACCGGCCGCCTCGCACAGCAGGCCCAGGGCGCGGTCGCCGCGTACCTCGACGAGGAGACCATGCTCCTCTCGGCCACCAGCGCCGGCAAGCACCCGCGTGAGGGCTTCGACTTCTTCCCGCTGACGGTCGACGTCGAGGAGCGCTCGTACGCCGCCGGCAAGATCCCCGGTTCGTTCTTCCGTCGCGAAGGCCGTCCGAGCACCGAGGCGATCCTCGTCTGCCGTCTCATCGACCGGCCGCTGCGCCCGTCGTTCGTCGACGGCCTGCGCAACGAGGTCCAGATCGTCATCACCGTCCTGAGCATCGCGCCGGACGAGTTCTACGACGCGCTCGCGATCAACGCGGCGTCCGCGTCGACGCAGATCTCCGGTCTGCCGTTCTCCGGCCCGATCGCCGGTGTGCGCCTCGCGCTCATCGGTGACCAGTGGGTCGCGTTCCCGAAGGCCTCGCAGCTCGAGGAAGCGGTCTTCGACCTCACCGTCGCCGGCCGTGTCGTCACCGACGACCAGGGCAACGAGGACGTCGCGATCATGATGGTCGAGGCGGAGGCGACCGAGCACGCCTGGGGCCTCATCCAGGGCGGCGCCACCAAGCCCGACGAGGCGATCGTCGCGCAGGGCCTCGAGGCGGCCAAGCCGTTCCTCAAGGTCCTCGTCGAGGCGCAGGCGAAGATGGCCGCACAGTCGGCCAAGGAGATCCAGGACTACCCGGTCTTCCCGCCGTACGCCCCCGAGGTCTACTCCGCCGTCGAGGCCCTCGCCCTCGACGAGCTCAAGGACGTCTACCAGATCGCCGGCAAGCTCGAGCGTCAGGACAAGGACGACGCCCTGAAGGCCCGCGTCAAGGAGGCCGTCGCCGCCAAGGTCGAGGCCGGGGAGCTCCCCGAGTCCGCCAACGGCCAGGTCAGCGGAGCGTACAAGTCGGTCACGAAGAAGGTCGTCCGCGGCCGCATCCTGACCGAGCAGGTCCGCATGGACGGTCGCGGCCTCGCCGACATCCGTCCGCTCGACGCCGAGGTCGCCGTGATCCCGCGCGTCCACGGCTCGGCGATCTTCCAGCGCGGCGAGACGCAGATCCTCGGCGTCACCACGCTGAACATGCTCAAGATGGAGCAGCAGATCGACTCGCTGTCGCCCGTCACGAAGAAGCGCTACCTGCACCACTACAACTTCCCGCCGTACTCGACGGGTGAGACCGGTCGCGTCGGTTCGCCGAAGCGTCGCGAGATCGGGCACGGCTTCCTCGCCGAGCGCGCCCTCGTGCCGGTGCTGCCGTCGCGCGAGGAGTTCCCCTACGCCATCCGTCAGGTGTCCGAGGCCCTCGGCTCCAACGGTTCGACGTCGATGGGCTCCGTCTGCGCCTCGACCCTGTCGCTCCTCAACGCCGGTGTGCCGCTGCGCGCGCCGGTCGCGGGCATCGCGATGGGCCTCGTCTCCGACACCGTCGACGGCCAGACCCGCTACGCGGCGCTGACCGACATCCTCGGTGCCGAGGACGCCCTCGGCGACATGGACTTCAAGGTCGCCGGTACCTCCGAGTTCGTCACCGCCATCCAGCTCGACACGAAGCTCGACGGCATCCCGTCGTCGGTCCTCGACGCCGCGCTGAAGCAGGCCAAGGAGGCCCGCTCGGCCATCCTCGGTGTGCTCACCGAGGCGATCGACGCCCCCGACGAGATGGCGGACACCGCTCCGCGCGTCATCTCGGTGCAGATCCCCGTCGACAAGATCGGCGAGCTGATCGGCCCGAAGGGCAAGACGATCAACGGGATCCAGGACGAGACCGGCGCCGACATCTCGATCGAGGACGACGGCACGGTCTACATCGGCGCCGTCGACGGCCCGTCGGCCGAGGCCGCCCGTGCGCAGGTCAACGCCATCGCGAACCCGACGAACCCGGAGATCGGGGACCAGTTCCTCGGCACGGTCGTCAAGATCGCGACGTTCGGTGCCTTCGTGTCGCTGCTCCCGGGCCGCGACGGTCTGCTGCACGTCTCCGAGGTCCGCAAGCTCGCCGGTGGCAAGCGCGTGGAGAACGTCGAGGACGTACTCGGCGTCGGCCAGAAGGTCCTGGTCGAGGTCACCAAGGTGGACGACCGCGGCAAGCTCTCGCTCGCGCCGGTCGTCGCCGACGAGGTGGACACCGAGGGCCGCGAGGGCCACGAGAAGCACACCGAGGACAACGCCGAGGGTTGATCCCTCGCGCCTCGCGCTGCTGACACGACGACGGCCGCCGCTCCTGCTGGAGCGGCGGCCGTCGCCGTGTCCCGGGCGGCGTCAGGAGGCGGGCGTCTCCTGCGTGCCGGTGAGCTGCGCGCGGCCGAGCAGGTGCTCGCGGAGCAGGAAGCCGACGACCGCCGGCGTGGCGTCGGCGGGGGCCTCGAGCACCGGCACGTCGAGGGCGCTGACGGTGAAGACGTAGCGGTGCGGACCGTGGCCGGCGGGCGGGGCGGCACCGAGGAAGGTGTCCGTGCCGTACTCGTTGCGACGCCGCAGCGCCTCGGCGGGCAGCAGCGCGTCGTCGGTGCCGGCGCCCTGCGGGAGCGACGTGGTCGAGGCCGGGACGTCCGTCAGGCTCCAGTGCCAGAAGCCCGAGCCGGTCGGCGCGTCGGGGTCGTACACGGTGAGGACGTAGCTCTGCGTGCCGTCGGGGGCGCCGGACCACTCGAGCGCGGGGGAGCGGTCCTCACCACCGGCGTCGGAGCCGCGTGCCCAGTCGGGCAGTGCGCCACCGTCGCTGAAGTCGGGGCTGGTCAGGGTGAACGAGGGGACCTCGGGGAGGTTCCAGTTGGGGTCGTTGGCCATGCGTCCAGCCAACACCCGCGTCCTGTCCCGTGGATGGGACGGACGGGAGGCGCGGGACGGCGCCGCCACGTGCCTCCCGGCCGTCCGCTGCCCACCCGGGAGGCGTCGGACGCGCCCGTCCCGGTCAGCGCGTGATGACGCGCTCGACGACCCGCCCGAGCGCGGCGGTGGCCGCGATGGCGTCGCCGGCGTACGCACCGGCCATGACGCCGTCGCGCGCGAGCATGAGCTCGTCGGCGCCGTCGCCCGGCATCGGGTGTCCGGCGCGCTGCAGCAGCGCGAAGAGCTGTTCCGTGTACCAGTCGCGGTGCGCGGCGACGACCTGGCGGACCGGGTCGCGGGGATCGTGGTACTCGGCAGCGGCGTTGAGGAAGGCGCAGCCGCGGAAGTCCGGTCGGCCGACGTCGTCCGAGACGGCGGAGACCCAGGCGCGGACGGCCTCGACCGGGGAGGCTGCCTCCTCGACCAGGCGCGCGAAGGCCTGCTGCACCCGCTCGTCCTGCGCCCGGATGTAGGCCAGGATCAGGTTGTCCTTCGACCCGTAGTGCTTGTAGAACGTCGCCTTCGTGACGCTCGCCTCGGAGATCAGGCGGTCGACGCCGACGCCGCGGATGCCCTCTTCGTAGAAGAGTCTCGACGCGGTCTCGAGGATGCGGACCTTCGCGCCGCCGGAGCGGGGAGCCGGGGGGACGCTCGACCCGTCCGGCGACGCGAGGTTCGTGCTCGGGCCGGGGAGACGCTGGACGGCCGGTTGGGGGGAATCGACCGTCACAGCGCTGCTCCTCGGACTCATCGGCTCCGCGGGGGAGTGGGGGGACTCCGCCGCGCAGGACTGATGTCCCGAGCCATCGGGTCGGAATCTAGGGGGGCTTCCGACCCGATGTGACGACTGTACCACAGTGAGGACAGACAGACGAGTCTTTCTATCCTCCTCGGATGTACCCCAGTTCGAGGCACGCGCCGCGAGCCTGTGGAATCTGGATGATCGGCCCTGCCGGGTCAGTAGGCTCTCCTGCGATGAACCAGCCAGTGCCGTTGCCGCTCGAGGCCCAGGACACGTCCTTCCTGACGTCCGGTGGTGCCTTCGTCCGTCGATCCGTGCTGCCGTCCGGTGTCCGGGTCCTCACCGAGTCGGTGCCGGGGGCGAGCTCCACGAGCCTCGGCTTCTGGGTCGGTGTCGGGTCCCGTGACGAGCGCGAAGGGCAGTTCGGGTCCACGCACTTCCTCGAGCACCTGCTCTTCAAGGGCACCGGTCGACGCAGCGCACTCGACATCGCCATCGCGTTCGACTCCGTGGGCGGTGAGCACAACGCCGCGACCGCCAAGGAGTACACCTGCTACTACGCGCGGGTCCGGGACACCGACGTCCCGATGGCGGTCGAGGTGATCGGCGACATGGTCACCGGCTCGGTGCTCGACGCGGACGCCTTCGCCGTCGAGCGCGGCGTCATCCTCGAGGAGCTGGCGATGGCCGCCGACGACCCGGCGGACGTCGCGGGCGAGGCCTTCTTCGCCGCTGCCTTCGACGGGCACCCCCTCGGCCGTCCGATCGGCGGGACACCCGAGAGCATCCGTGCCGTCGGGCGCGACGAGGTCCTCGACCACTACCGGGAGCACTACGCACCGAACGGCATCGTCGTCACCGCCGCTGGTGCCGTCGACCACGACCGCTTCCGCGAACTCGTCGAGCGCGTCTTCCGCGACGCCCCGCGGGCCTCGCCGCTCGCCCGGCGCTCCCCGCAGCCCGTCGCCGACCCGGCGGTGCCGCGCCTCGCCGTCGCGCACCGGCCGACCGAGCAGGTCAGCATGCTCCGTGGTTCGCAGGGGCTGGACCTCCGCGACGAACGCCGCCCGGTGCTCAGCGTGCTGAACGCCGTGCTCGGCGGGGGCATGAGCTCGCGCCTCTTCCAGGAGGTCCGCGAGCGCCGCGGACTCGCCTACGCCGTGTCCTCCTTCGCCCCGGCCTACCTCGACAACGGCGCCTTCGGCGTCTACGCCGGCTGTGCCCCGGACAACGTCGCCGGCGTGGTCGAGATCATCGACGCCGAGTTCGCGCGGATGGTCGACGACGGCATCACCGAGGACGAGCTCCGCCGCGCCAAGGGCCAGATCGAGGGAGCCCTGACGCTCTCGCTCGAGGACTCCGACGCCCGGATGACCCGCCTCGGCCGGTCCGAACTGGGCACGGGGGAGTTCACCGACCTCGGCACCGCGCTGCAGCGGGTCGACCGGGTCACCGCCGGCGACGTGCTCGACCTGGCGCGCGACCTGCTCACCCGACCCACGATCACCTCGGTGGTGGGAGCCGTGCAGCGGGACGAACTCGCCGCGGCCATCGGCGTCGAGGGGTGACGGACGTGTCGCACTACCTGTACCTCGTCCGGCACGGCGAACACCAGGACGCCGAGCACGGACTCCGCGACGGCAAGCTCTCCGAACGCGGCAAGCGCCAGGCAGTGCTCGTCGCCGACCGCCTCGGCGGGGTGCCCTTCGACGGCGTGTACCACTCGCCGCTCGACGCCCCGAGCGAGACGGCTGCGTACCTCGCGCAGCGGTTGCCCTCGATCCAGCCGGAGCCCTCGACGCTGCTCTTCGACTGCATCCCGTCGGGACCGACGCCGGACATGCCGCACGCGTACCAGGGCTGGTACGGCGGCGTGACGGAAGAGGAGATCGTCGCCGGCCAGGCCCAGATGGGCGACGCCGTCGCCGAGTGGTTCACCCCGGCGCGCGAGGACCGCCACGACCTGCTCATCACGCACAACGCCGTGATCGGCTGGTTCGTCCGCGAGGCCTTCCAGGCACCGGAGTGGCGCTGGATGGGCACCAACGTGGCGCACACGGCGCTCACCATCATCCGGATCCGCTCCGCGAAGCCGGCCGAGGTGGTCACCCTCAACGACCTGGCCCACCTGCCGGTGGAGCTCCGCACGGGTCTGCCGGTCGAACAACCCGTCTAGCGGCCCGCCACCCAGCGCGCCACGGGGCCGGCCGGGAGGCACGACACCGGTCAGCGCACCGGCTTGCGGTACCAGGCGGTCGCGTTGGGGTTCTCGTTGAACGCCGCGGTGCGCTCGTACCCGCGGCTCCGGTACATCGCACCCGCGGCGACGAGTGAGTCGTTCGTGTCGAGGACGACGCTCGTCGCGCCGAGGTCCCGCGCGGCGCCCTCCAATGCGTCCATCACGGCGGTCGCCACGCCCCGACCCCGTCCGGCGGGGGAGACGTAGACGTGCTTCACCTCGAACCGTGCGTCGTCGTCCGGCGTGGCATCGCCGTCCGCACGGGCGGCGATCCGTCGCAGGCCGCCGCACCCGATCGGGAGCGCCCCGTCCTCGTCGACCTCGTACGCGACCACGAACACGCCGTTCGGCGCCGTGAACTCGACGGCCGGGGTGCGCTTCCGCGAGTACGAGCCCTGCGCACTCGGGAAGGTCGCCTCGCGCTCGTCGAGGTAGGCGTCGAGCAGCGAGTCGACCTCGGGTGCGTCGGCGGGGACGGACCTGACCTGGAGCGGCATGCGTCGATCCTAGGATGGAGCCATGGTCACTCCCGTCGCCGTCGTCGGCGCCACCGGTCGTCTCGGGGGCCTGGTGGCCTCCGTCGTGGAGTCGCTCGACGGCTTCGAGCTCGTCGCGTCGCTGTCCTCGAAGGACGCCGTGCACGAGGCACCGCCGTCGGTGTTCGGCGGAGCAGCCGTCGTGGTGGACGTCACCGTCCCCGCACTGAGCCCCGCGATCGTCGACCACGCCCTGGCGAGCGGCGCGAACGTCCTCGTCGGGACCTCCGGCTGGTCGCTCGACCGCCTCGCGACGCTCCGCTCCGGGCTCGAGGCACGGCCCGACCAGGGTGTGCTCGTCGTCCCGAACTTCTCGATCGGGTCGGTGCTCGCCACGCACCTCGCCACGATCGCCGCGCCGTGGTTCCCGTCCGTCGAGATCGTCGAGACGCACCACGCGGGCAAGATCGACAGCCCGTCGGGCACCGCCGTCCGGACCGCCGAGCTCATCGCGGACGCCCGTCGCGAGGTCGGTCCCGTCGACGCCCCGCACGTCGACCAGCGTGCCCGCGGGCAGCAGGTGGCGAGCGTCCCGATCCACTCCCTGCGCCTGCCGGGGGTGAAGGCGGTGCAGGACGTGCTGTTGAGCGGCCCCGGTGAGACCGTCACGATCCGCCACGACACGAACGACGACGTGGCGTACGTCGCAGGCGTCCGGGCGGCGCTGTCCGCCGTGGTCGGTGCCCGCGGCCTGACCGTCGGGCTCGGCAGCGTCCTCGGCATCGGCCAGCCGTGACGTCGACCTGGCGGTCTCTCCGCTCCCCGTTCTGGGGTGCGGCGCTGATGACCCTGCTGCTCGCGCTCTACATCGGGCTCGTCGGTCAGCGTGCGGTCGCGTTCGTGGCGACCGGTCAGCCGATCGGCATCGGCATCGGCGTCGCGCTGTTCGTCGTCGCGGCGATCGGCGCGCTGCTGCTCGTGCTCGAGGTCCGCTTCGGGCTGCGCATCACACGGCTCGGCGCGCGGCTCGAGCGCGAGGGCGCGACCCCGGACGACGTCGTCCCCGTCCGCCCGTCGGGGCGCCCCACGCGCGAGGCAGCCGACGAGCTGTTCCCGCGGTACCGGGACGCCGTCGAGGCCGACCCCGAGGACTGGCGCGGCTGGTACCGACTGGGCATCGTCTACGACGCCGCCGGTGACCGCAAGCGGGCGCGAGCGGCGATGCGGACCGCACTGGCGAAGGCGGCGGCGACCCGCTGACGGACGGGAGGCCCGTGGCGGTGTCCGCCACGGGCCTCCCGTCCGTCAGTCGTCGGGTCGTTCCGGTCGTCGGGTCGTTCCGGTTCGTCGGGTCGTTCCGGTCGTCGGGTCAGAAGGCCGCGTCGACCGCGTCCTCGGCGCGCTCGTACCGGAACCGGTAGCCGGACCCGGTGAGCTTGCGCGGCACCATGCGCTGGCTCGAGAGCAGCATCTCGTCGGCGGCCTCGCGGAGCAGCGTGCGCAGGGCGAAGGCCGGCACGCTGAACAGGTAGGGGCGGTGCAGGTCCTCGGCGACGCGACGGGTGATGCGGTTCGACACCGCGGCCTCCGGCCCGGCCAGGTTGACGGGGCCGCGCACGTCGGCGGCCTCCGGGCTGGTGGCGAGGTGCACGATCGCGCCGACCTCGTCCTCGAGCGCGATCCACGGCCAGAACTGGCCACCGGTGCCGAGCTTGCCGCCCAGTCCCGCCTTGGTGAGCGGTACGAGGGGTGCGAGTGCGCCGCCGCCCTGCCCGACCACGATGCCGGTGCGGAGCAGGACGACGCGGACGCCCTCGGGGGCTGCGGTCGCGGCGGCCTCCCACTGCGTGCAGACGTCGGCGAGGAAGCCCCGGCCGGCCTCGGCGTCGTCGCCGAGGACGTCCACGGGACGGTCGCCGTACACGCCCGAGGCCGACCCGGACAGGAAGAGCGCCGGAGGGTTCGTCGCGTGGCGCATCGCCTCGACGAGGGTCTCCGTGGCCTGCACGCGCGAGTCGAGGATCTCCCGCTTGTACGACTCGGTCCAGGGCAGCCTGCCGATGTTCGCGCCGGCGAGGTTGATCACGACGTCCGCGCCGTCGAGCACCGCCGGGTCGAGCGGTCGCGTGCCGGGGGACCAGCGGAACGCGCTCGCGGTGCGGGGTTCGCTGCGGGTCAGCGTCGTGACGTGGTGTCCGGCCTCGCGCAGGGCGCGGACGAGGGGGGTCCCGATGAAGCCGGACGCACCGGCGACGAGGATCGAGAGCGGCTGGGTCGACATGCGGCCCACGGTACTCAGCGAGCCCCGGGTTCTCCTCGTGGACGGAGGCTCGCCGTGTCGTGGACGTAGGCTCTCCGTGTGAGCGAGACCGTGCAGCCCGATCCCACCGTCCCCACTCCCTACGAAGACCTGCTGCGCCGGGTGCTCGAGGAGGGTGCGCCGAAGGGCGACCGCACCGGCACCGGCACGCGCAGCATCTTCGGCGCGCAGCTCCGGTACGACCTGTCGCAGGGCTTCCCGCTGGTCACGACCAAGCGCGTGCACTTCAAGTCCGTCGCCTACGAGCTGCTCTGGTTCCTGCGCGGCGACGGCAACGCCCGGTGGCTGCAGGAGCACGGCGTGCGCATCTGGAACGAGTGGGCGGACGAGGACGGCGACCTCGGCCCGGTCTACGGCGTGCAGTGGCGCTCGTGGCCGACACCGTCGGGGGAGCACGTCGACCAGATCGCCCAGGTGATCGAGCAGATCCGGACGAACCCGGACTCCCGTCGTCTCATCGTCTCGGCCTGGAACGTCGCCGACGTGCCGGAGATGGCGCTCGCCCCCTGCCACGCGTTCTTCCAGTTCTACGTGGTCGACGGCAAGCTCTCGTGCCAGCTGTACCAGCGGAGCGCGGACATGTTCCTCGGCGTGCCGTTCAACATCGCGTCCTACGCGCTGCTCACGCACATGATCGCCGCGCAGACCGGGCTCGAGGTCGGCGACTTCGTGTGGACCGGCGGCGACTGCCACGTGTACGACAACCACGTCGAGCAGGTCCGCGAGCAGCTCTCCCGCACGGCGTACCCGTACCCGACGCTCGAGATCGCTCCGCGCGACTCGATCGACGACTACGTGTACGAGGACTTCACGGTCGTCGACTACGAGCACCACCCGGCGATCAAGGCCGCGGTCGCCGTCTGATGGGGTGGACCGAGCCCGTCCGCGGTGTCGGCATGGTCTGGGCGCGCACCGCGTCCGGTGTGATCGGCGCCAACGGCGGCATCCCGTGGCACGTCCCGGAGGACCTCGCGCACTTCCGGCAGGTCACCGGCGACGCCGTGGTCGTGATGGGGCGGCGCACCTGGGACTCACTGCCGCCGCGGTTCCGACCACTGCCGGGGCGTCGGAACGTCGTGCTGACGCGGGACACCTCGTGGTCGGCCGAGGGCGCCGAGGTCGTGCACGACCTGGCGACCGCACTCGACACCGACGAGACCGTGTGGGTGATCGGCGGGGGAGCCGTCTACGCCGATGCCCTGCCCTTCGCCGACCGGGTGTCCGAGACGATCGTCGACCGCGACGTACCGGGAGACACCCGCGCGCCGGCGCTCGACGACGCGTGGGAGCTCGTCGACGAGGGCCCGTGGCAGGAGTCGCGCGTCGACGCCACCCGCTACCGCTTCCGGGAGTGGCGCCGCCGCGCGTAGCGCCCGCGGTGCCCGCGGTGCCCGCGGTGCCCGCGGTG
>NZ_JBIQDQ010000021.1:0-48744 GCF_045370965.1 Curtobacterium sp. 179-B 9B NHS | reverse complement strand
ACCCACCGCAGCAGGCGGCCGGTCAGGCCGCGGGGGTACGCGCCGGCCGTCTGCTCGGCCGCGGGGCGTCCGCCCACGGCGGGGCGGGCCTCCCGGCCGTCCGGCAGCAGCTCGCTGCCCACCGTCGGGTCCGCGACGAACCGACCCTCGGCGTCGTAGGCGTCCCGCGCCCGCCAGTAGCGCGCGATCACGGGCAGCTTCGACGCGATGTGCACGACGAGCGAACCGATGATCAGGTACGACATGGCGTAGTGGACCTGGCGGAACGGGAACGGCCACGGGTACCACTGGTACGTGTTCAGCAGGCCGGTGCCGACCTGCACGATCGACGCCGACACGAGCACCGCGATCGACAGCCGCTCGAGCAGGTGCAGGACCCCGCGCACCGGCGGGACCTGGGCCAGCGCGGGCATGACGACGTTCAGCTTGGCGAGCAGCAGCGGGATGATCGCGATGCCCGCGGTGATGTGCAGGCCCTGCGTGAACTGGTAGAGCTGCGTCGGCCGGGTCGGGAAGCGCATCCACGGCAGGGGGTCCTGCAGCAGGTGGCTGTAGACGCCGGTCCCGAAGCAGACGACGAACGCGATGCCGAGCAGGCGACCCCAGACGACGGCCGAGCGGGCGTTGCGGTTCGGGGACGCCATGGTCGCGCGTGCGTCCAGCAGGACCCGGCGCACGATCGGTAGCCTCGGGGAACCATGAGCAGACGACCGCGCGCCGCCTCCGTCCCGACGACCGCGGTCGTGTCGACCGTCCTGTCCGTCGTCGGCGTGCTGGCGCTGGCGGGTGTCATCGCCTTCGGCATCACGCATCTGGGGTTCCTCCGTGCCGGTCATCGTGCACCATTCGTTGCCTGGACGCTCATCGCTTGGGCGGTCTTCGCGGGAGCCGTGGTCGCCGTGCGGTTCGTGCCCCGCGAGTGGACGACCCGGATCGTCCTCGGTGGGGCGGTCGTGGTCGGCATCGCGGCGCTCGTCGGCCCGCCGAACACCAGTACCGACTCTGCCCGGTACGCCTGGGACGGCATCGTGCAACACGCCGGCATTTCACCGTACGCCCACACGCCGCAGTCGAACGCGCTGGCCGACCTGCGCCCGGACTGGCTGTTCCCGGACAAGATCGACGGCACCTGCAAGCCGCTCGAGCCGCGGATGCGCGGGCTCGGCGACGGAGCCGACGGGCACTGCGTCGCCATCAACCGGCCGGACGTGACCACGATCTACCCGCCGATGGCGCAGCTGTGGTTCGCCGGTGTGCGCGCCTTCGTGCCCGCGACCGCGCAGTACATGCCGTTCCAGGTCGCGGGACTCCTCGTCTCCCTCGGCGTCACGATCGGTCTGGTCGCGGTGCTCCGTCGCGTCGGCCGCCCGACCTGGTGGGCCGCGCTGTGGGCCTGGTCGCCGCTCGTCGCGTCCGAGGCGGTCACGAACTCGCACGTCGACGTCGTCGGTGCCGCCCTCGCCACGGCGGGCGTCGTGCTCGTCGCCTTCGGTCGGCCGATCTGGGGCGGGATCGCCCTCGGTGCGGCGACGGCCACCAAGCTCATCCCGGCGATCGTCTACCCGCCCCTGCTCGGCCGGTGGCGGTACTGGTGGGCGGTCCCCGTCGGCATCGCCACGTTCGCGCTGCTCTACGTGCCCTACGTGCTCACGACCGGCGTGAAGGTCCTCGGGTACCTGCCCGGCTACCTGTCCGAGGAGGGCTACGAGGACGGCTCCCGGTTCGCCCTGGTCTCGTCCGTGATCAAGGGCGATGCGGCGACGATCGTCGTCGGGCTCGTGGTGCTCCTGGCCGCCGTGGTGTCCTGGCGCCTCGCGGACCCCGCACGGCCGTGGTCCGCCGAGGTGTTCATGATCGGTGTGACCTTCCTCGCCGTGACCCCGCGGTACCCCTGGTACGCGCTGCTCCTCATCCCCTTCGTGGTCCTCTCGGGTCGGTGGGAGTGGATGGCCCTGAACCTCGCCATCGCCCTGCGCGGGGTCTGGCCCTCGGCGCCCGCGTTCCGGTGGTGGCTCCTCGCCGCGGTGCTCGTGATCGTGGTCGTCACGCTCGTCCGCACCCGGCGCGAGGACTGGGTGCGCTGGGGACGACGACTCGACCCCCGTGGGTGGCGGTCCGTGGACCCCCGCACCCGCGACCGCATCGACGCGGGGTAGCATCACGGGGATGACGGCGCGGATCCTGCCCTCGACCGGCCTGCTGCGCCGGGTGCGCAGCGAGTCGCCGGCCATCCCTCCTCGACCCGTCGACGACCCCGGGCTCGTCGACCGGTTCGCCCGGCGCGCCGTCGACCTGCGGGTCTCGCTCACCGAGCGCTGCAACCTCCGATGCACGTACTGCATGCCGGCGGAGGGGCTGCCCGTGATCCCGTCGGACGCACTCATGACGGCGGCGGAGATCGACCGTCTGGTCGGCCTCGCCGCCGGCACCCTCGGCGTGCGCAAGGTCCGCTTCACCGGTGGTGAGCCGCTCCTGCGCGCCGACCTCGTCGACATCGTCCGTCGGTGCTCGGTCCACGACGTCGAACTGTCGATCACCACGAACGCGATCGGCCTGGCGAACCGCGCGCAGGCCCTGGCGGACGCCGGACTGCGCCGCGTCAACGTCTCGCTCGACACCGTCGACCCGGACGTCTTCGCCGAGGTCACCCGGCGCCCGTTCCTCGACCGCGTGCTCGAGGGCATCGCCGCCGCGGCGGACGCAGGCCTCGGGGTCAAGGTCAACGCCGTGCTGCTCCGCGGGGTGAACGACCACCTCGCCGTCGACCTGCTCGCCTGGTGCCTCGAGCGCGGGCACGAGCTGCGCTTCATCGAGCAGATGCCGCTCGACCCCGGGCACGCCTGGGACGGCGCAACCATGGTCACGGCGGAGGAGACCCGCGCCCTGCTCGGCGAGCACTACCGCCTCGAGCCCGACGAGGCGCCGCGTGACGGCGCCCCCGCCGAGCGGTACCGCGTGTCGACGCTCGACGGCGAAGCGCTCGGCACCGTCGGTGTGATCGCGAGCATCACCGAGTCGTTCTGCGCCGACTGCACCCGCACGCGCCTGACCGCCGAGGGACACGTGCGCTCCTGCCTGTTCTCGGACGACGAGGTCGACTTGCTCGGCCCCCTGCGCGCCGGCGCCGACGACGACGTCCTGCTCGACACCTGGCGACGCGCGATGTGGGCGAAGCCGCGGGACCACGGCGACGACGCGGACGGGATCGTGCACCCGTCCCGCGGCATGAGTGCGATCGGAGGCTGACCGGTGACGACGATGCGGTTCTTCGCCGCGGCCCGCGCGGCCGTCGGCCAGGACGAGACCACGGTGGCCGCGACGACGCTCGATGCGGCACTGCGAGGTGTCACGGCGGCAGATCCGGACCGGTGGACGGCGTTGCAGGAGCGGTGCTCGTACCTCGTCGACGGGGTCACGACGCGCGACCGCTCGACGTCGCTCGACGGCGTCGCGAACGTCGACGTGATGCCCCCGTTCGCCGGCGGCTAGGCCACCGTCACGCGGGCGCGGCGACGCTGACCTCGTCCGGGTCGACGGCGACCCGCACGGCCACGCCCGGCTCCAGACCGAGGGCCGCTGCCGACGCGACGGTCACGTCGGCCACCAGGTCACCCGCGTGCACCCGCACCAGCCCGTCACGCGGTTCCACCGCGGTCACCGTCCGTGCCAGCCCCGGCCCGTCACGGCGCACGCGCGCCGCGGTCGGGTGCAGGGCCGCGACCGCGGGTCGGCCGGGAGGCACGGTGTGCGTCGCGGACGCCAGCTCACCGCCGCCGTCGAGCGCGATCCCGGTCGGTGTGGCCGTCCCGGGGACGAGCACCAGTCCGGAGAAGGACGCCGAGAACGGCGTGCGCGGTTGCCGGAGGACGGCCTCGGTGCGCCCCTCCTCGACGACGCGGCCGTCCTGCAGCACGACGACGCGGTCGGCGAGCGTGACGGCCTCGAGCGGGTCGTGCGTGACGAGGAGGGTCGGGCGGCCGCGCAGGGCGGCGCGCAGGGCCGCGCGGACCTCGGTGCGGGCGTCGACGTCGAGCGCCGTGGTCGGCTCGTCGAGCAGCAGCAGCGCGGGCTCCGTCGCGAGGGCACGGGCGACCGCGACACGCTGCGCCTGCCCGCCGGACAGCGTGGTCGGTGACCGGTCGGCGAGACCGGACGCACCGACGGCGGCGAGGGCCGTGGCGGCGCGGTGCTGTGCCTCCCGGCGGCCGGCCCCGGTGGCACGCGGACCGAAGGCGACGTTGCCGACGACCGTGCGGTGGGCGAAGAGGTCCGGGCGTTGTGCGACCAGGCCGACCCGGCGGCGGTGCGTCGGCACGGACGTCAGGTCGCGGCCCGCGAGCACGACACTGCCGTCGCGCGTGCGGAGGAGGCCGGCGAGGGCCTCGACGACGGTCGACTTGCCGGCGCCGTTCGGCCCGACCAGCGCGACGCACTCGTCGGGGCCGATCGTCAGGCGCACGTCGACGTCCCGCTCGGGCACGAGCACGTGCGCGACGAGCCCCGCTCCACCGCCCGTCACGTCGTCACCGGGCGGGTGCGCACCGTCGTCGTCCCGATCACGACGAGGGCGACCACGACGAGGACGAGCGCGAGCGCGACGGCGGTGTCCGGGTCGATCTCGCGCTGCAGGTAGACCTCGAGCGGGAGCGTCCGGGTGACCCCCTGCAGGCTGCCGGCGAAGGTGAGGGTGGCGCCGAACTCGCCGAGCGCCCGCGCCCCGCAGAGCACCAGGCCGGAGGTGATGCCCGGGAGCACGCGCGGCGTCGTGACGGTGAGGAACGTCCGGGTCGGTCCGGCGCCGAGCGTGGCGGCGACCCGTTCGGCGCGACCGCCGCCGGTGCGGAGCGAGCCCTCGATCGACGACACCAGGAACGGCATCGAC
The DNA here is from genome assembly GCF_045370965.1 of Curtobacterium sp. 179-B 9B NHS. NCBI lineage: Bacteria > Bacillati > Actinomycetota > Actinomycetes > Micrococcales > Microbacteriaceae > Curtobacterium > Curtobacterium sp. 179-B 9B NHS. The sequence continues at coordinate 43,862 of NZ_JBIQDQ010000021.1, read as the reverse complement.
ACGAAGACCTGCGCCGTCACGACCGCCGTCGTGGTGAAGGCGATCCGGAGCCCGTGCTCGTCGAGGAACGCGCCGAGCACGCCGAGCCGCCCGAAGGCCGCGAGCAGGGCGAGACCGCCGACCACGGGCGGGAGCACGAGTGGCAGGAGGACGAGCGCACGGAGGACCCCGACCCAGCGGGAGGTCGAGCGGGCGAACAGCACCGCCAGCGGGTAGCCGAGGACGAACGCGACCCCGGTGGCGGCGGCCGCGGTGCCGAGGCTCAGCCCGAGCGCGGTGGTCGACGCGGGGGCGGTGACCAGGGCGACGAACGACGACCAGTCGACCCGACCGACCATCGCGGCCACGGGCACGACGACGAACAGGCCGCCGAGGACCGCGGGGACCGGGAGCCACCACGGCACGGGGGTCCGCTGGTGGCTCTGGGGCGTCCTGCTCGTCATCGTCCTGGTCGACCGGTGCATCGTGGTCGTCGTCAGGGTGCGCCGAAGCCGGCGTCCGTGAGCACCTTGCGGCCGGCGTCGGAGCGGACGAACGCGGCGAACGACGCGGCGGTCTCCGGGTTCGCGGACCCCTTGAGGACACCGATCGGGTACGTGTTCACGGCCTCCGACGACTCCGCGAACTTGACGCCCTCGACCTTCCCCCCGGAGCCCTCGACGTCGGTGACGTAGACGAGCCCGGCGTCGGCCTGCCCGGACTCGACCTTCCCGAGGACGTCGGTGACCGACTGCTCCTCGCTCACCGGTCGGAGCTCGATGCCCGCGGCCCGCTCGACCTCCGCCGTCGCCGCACCGCACGGCACGGGGGCGGCGCAGGTGACGACCTGCAGGTCGGACGCGGTGAGGTCGCGGAGGTCCGCGACGCGCTCGGGGTTGCCGGGTGCGACGGCGATCTCGAGGGTGTTCGTCGCGAAGTCGCGGGGCCACCCCGTCGCCAGGTCGGTCGTCGCGAGCTTCGCCATGGTCGCCTCGTCGGCGGAGGCGAACACGTCGGCGGGGGCGCCGTTGCGGATCTGCGAGACGAGGTCGCTCGAGCCGGCGAACGAGAACGTGACCGTGGTCCCCGGGTGCCGCTGCTCGTACTGCTCCCCGAGCTCCCTGAAGGTGCGCTGGAGCGAGGCGGCCGCGAAGACCGTGATCGACCCGGTCGGGCCCGTGCTGCCCGTGGCGGTGCCGCTCGCCGAGGTGCCCGTCGCGCTGCTCCCCGTCGCGCCGCCGGTGGCCGGCCGGGTCGTGCACGCGGCGAGGCTCGTCCCGACGACGACCACGAGCGCGATCGCGGCAGGGGTTCGCAGGAGCGTCTTCACGGGGCGATCCTAGCCGCACGTGCGGTCAGGAGGTGATCGGGTGGCCCTCCTGGCCCCACGCGGTGATCCCGCCGTCGAGGACCGTGACGGGCGACGCCCCCGCCGGACGGTCCGCGATGGCCTGCCGTGCCCAGGCGGTGGCGCGCTTCCCGGACGCGCACACGACGACCAGTTCGTCGACCGCCCCGGAGCCGCCGAGGTCGTCCGGGGTCCGCGAGCCCGGGATCACCCCGGTCGCGCGCTCCGCCTCGGTCCGGACGTCGACGAGGACGATCCGGTCGCCGGCGACGTCGGCCGCACCGTCGTCACCGAGTCGTCGTGCCAGCTCGGCGGGGGCGATCCGCGGCGGCTCCGCGACCGCCGACGCCGCGGGACGGACCGATCCCGGGCCGCGACGCAGGACGCTCTCGGTCCAGCGCCACCGACGGGCGTCCACCGTGAGCACCCGGCCGAGCAGCGGCTCGCCGAGCCCGGCGACCAGGGCGGTGACCTGCGCCGCCATCACCGCGCCTAACGCGCCGCACAGGGCGGGCAGCACGCCGTCCGCGGCGCAGGAGCCCTCGTCCGGCAGCGCCTCGGGGTGGAGGTCGTGGAAGTCGACCGGGTCGGCGGCGGCATCGTGGAAGACCGAGACCTGTCCGTCGTAGCCGAGCGCGGTGCCCCAGACGAAGGGCACGCCCGCCGCGGCGCACGCGTCGGAGACGGCACGGGTGACCTCGACGCTGTCCGCCGCGTCGACCACCACGTCGTGGTCGGCGACGTGCTCGGGGCGGAAGCGCTCGGTCAGGGCGACGACCTCGACGACGGCGTCGACGCCGCGCACCCGGTCGGCTGCGCACGCCGCCTTCGAGCGCCCCACGTCGGCGGCAGCGAACAGCGTCTGTCGCGCCAGGTTCGACGTGTCCACCGTGTCGTGGTCGACGATCGTGATCCGGCCGAGCCCGGAGCCAGCCAGGTACGTCAGGACGGGTGCGCCGAGCCCGCCCGCTCCGACGACGAGGACCCGGGCGCCGGCGAGCGCGTCGAGCGCCGCCTGCCCGGCACCGTCGAGCGCGGCCGTGCGCGAGGTGCTCCGCCGCCGGGCGGCGAGCGCTGCGGGGTCGGGCGTGGCTGGGTCGGACACGGCGGGGTCGGGCGTGGCGGGGTCGGGCGTGGTCACCGTGCGCGCTCCGGCTGCTCCGGCACCTCGACGGTGACCATCGTGGCCTTGACGGACGCGACCGCGACGGAACCGACCTCGAGCCCGAGGTCGCGGACGGCCTCGGCGGTCATCAGGGACACCACTCGGTTCGGGCCGGCCTGCAGCTCCACCTGGGCGACCACCCCCTCGACGACCAGGTCGGTGACGATGCCGACGAAGCGGTTCCGCGCCGAGCTGCGGACACCGGACGGGTCGTCGAGCCCGGCGTCACGACCGCGGACGTACGCGGCGAGGTCCCGCCCCTCGACCACCGTGCGGCCGGACGGGTCCTCGGAACGGGGCAGCGTGCCGGCGTCGACCAGGCGCCGGACGGTGTCGTCGCTGACGCCCAGGTACCGCGCGGCGTCTCGGATGCGGAGTGTCGTCATGGTGTCCGTGACCCTACGGCATGGCGAACTCTCACGGAGGGGACAGCGGTACGGGGCACGCGCCCAGCCGTGCGCGCTACCGTCGCGGGCGTGACTGCACCACAGACCGGCACCATCCACGTCCCCGCCTCCGCCGGGGTCGCGCCGGTCCGTACCCGCCTGCGGTCCGCGTCCACGGCCCTGCGTGTCGCAGCAGTCCGGACCCCCGAACTCACCGTGGGTGCGCTCGGCGTCGTCACGGGCGCGCTCTTCGCCTGGGTCCCCTCGCTCTGGTACGACGAGGCCGCGACGGTCACCAGCGCCACGCGCAGCTGGCCGCAGCTCTGGGCCGAACTCCACAACGTGGACGCCGTGCACGGCCTGTACTACGCACTCATCCACGCCTGGTTCTGGCTCGTGGGGTACACGCCGTTCACCCTCCGCTTCCCGAGCGCACTCGCCATCGGCGTCACCGCCGGGCTCGTCGTCGCACTCGGACGCCGCCTGGGTGGTCGTCGGCTCGGCATCGTCGCCGGTCTCGTGTTCCTCGCGATCCCCCGCGTGCAGTGGGCCGGGTCCGAGGGCCGCCCCTACGCGACCGTCACGACCCTGGCCGTCGCACTGACGCTCGTCGGCATCACGGCCGTCCGACGCACCCGGTCCGGGGCGACGCGGGCGTCGAGCATCCGCTGGTGGGTCGCCTACGGGCTGCTCGCGCTCCTGGCCGTCTGCTTCAACGTGTACCTCGCGCTCGCCGTGGTCGCACACGCGGCGGCCCTGGCCTGGACGTGGCTGGCCGAGCGCCGGTCGCGTACGTGGACCCGGCGGTCGGACGCCGGTGACCCGCTCGTGGGCCGTGTCGTCCTCGTCCGCTGGGTCGTCGCCGCCGCAGCTGCCGCGCTCCTCGCGTCGCCGCTCGTGCTCGAGGTCACGGAGCAGTCCAAGCAGGTCGCGTGGATCTCGGGCATCACGCAGCGCACCCCGCGCCAGGTGTTCGCCACCTCGTGGTTCGGCGGGATCGACTCGTACGCCGCGGTCGCGTGGACGCTCCTCGTCATCGGTGTCGTCGTGTCCCTGGTCGCCGCACACCGCCGCGTCCCCACCGTCCGCGCGCTCCTCCGGGCACAGGCGGTCCGGATCGCCCTGCCGCTGGCACTGCTGCCGACCGGGGCACTGCTCGCCGCGACGGCACTCGGCAAGCACCTCTACTCCCCCAAGTACGCATCGCTGAGCATGCCGTTCGTCGCGCTCCTCATCGCGCTCGCGATCACCGCCCTGCGGCGGAAGGCCCTGATCGCCGCGCTGCTCGCGGTCTTCCTCGTCATCAGCGTCCCGAGCGCGATCGACGTCAAGACGCCCCGGTCGAAGCAGGAGTCGACCTGGGCGAACGCCGCGTCGATCATCGCCGCCGAGCGTGGGGCGAACACCGGCGCCAACGAGGGCGTCGTCTTCGGCAGCGTCTACGGGCACCCGACGTCCACCGCGGAGATCATCCGCGTCTCCTACCCCTGGGCGTTCACCGGGATGACCGACCTGGGCATCCGGAAGAACGGCGCCGAGACGGGCGTGCTCTGGAACGAGAACGGCGACCTGGCGTCGACGATCCCGGCACGCCTCGGTGACATCGACACCGTGTGGTTCGTCGGCGGCACCCCGAAGGCCCGCAACATCCAGCCGGAGACGACCGAGGTGCTCGCCGAGCACGGCTTCCACGTCGAGCAGAAGTGGCGGACCGGTCGGGTCGTCATCACGGAGTTCGTCCGCGACTGAGCCCCGACGGCACCGTAGGTCCGGTGGTCAGTCGGCACCGCGGGTCCGGTGGTCAGTGCACGACGCGGGCACCGTGCACCGGGCCGGTCGCCCGGAGCGCGACGAGCCCGGAGGCGCTGAGCTCGACCTGCACCTCGAGCGCAGCATCGCGGTCGGCGACCAGGAACGCGACCGTCGGGCCGCTCCCCGAGACGATGCCCGCGAGCGCGCCGGCCTTCTCCCCCACCTCGATCGTCGCCGCGAGCCCCGGCTGCAGCCGCATCGCGGGTGCCTGCAGGTCGTTGTGCAGGCAGTCCGCGAGCAGGTCCGCGTCGCCGGCACGGAGCGCCTGGAGCACGTTCGCCTCGACGACGGGGGTCGTGGGAGCCGGGCGGATGTCGGCCCGGTAGCGCTCCCGGTGCTCGTCGAGCGCCCGGTAGACAGCAGGGGTGGAGAGACCGTCCTCGCTGAGCGCGAGGACCCAGTGGAACTCCCCCTTGGCGAGCGCCGGGCTCAGCTCGTCACCGCGACCCGTCCCCACGGCGGTGCCGCCGGCGAAGGCGAACGGGACGTCCGCGCCGAGTCGGGCCGCGAGCCGCAGCAGCTCGTCCCGCCCGAGGGCGGTGCCCCAGAGGGTGTCGCACGCGAGCAGGGTCGCCGCGGCGTCGGCCGATCCCCCGCCCATCCCGCCGGCGACGGGGACCTGCTTGTCGATGGTGAGCCGGACGCCGCCCCGGTGCCCGGCGGCCTCGGCCACGAGACGCGCGGCGCGGATCGCCAGGTTCGAGTCGTCGGTCGGGACCGCACTGGTGTCGATCGGTCCCGTGAAGCGCACGGAGAAGTCGTCGGCCGCTTCCGCGGTGACGTCCTCGTACAGCGACACCGCCTGGTACGCGGTCGCCACGTCGTGGTAGCCGTCGTCCTGCAGCGCGCCGACGGACAGGAACACGTTGATCTTGCCGGGAGCGCGCACCCGCACGCGGGTCGGTGCGGCCAGCGAGGTCATGCGTCCAACCTATCCTCCCCGCGCCGGGCCGCGGACTACGCCGAGGTCCCCGCCGCCGCGAACCCGCGAGCCAGGTCGGCCAGGATGTCGTCCACGTGCTCCAGACCGATCGACAGGCGGATCATGCCCTCCCCGACGCCGGCGGCCGCGCGTTGCTGCGGGGTCATCTGCACGTGGGTCGTCGACGCGGGGTGCACGACGAGCGACCGGACGTCGCCCAGGTTCGACACGTGGTCGAAGAGCTCGAGCGCGGCGACGAACCGGCGACCGGCAGCGACCCCACCGGCGAGGTCGAACGCCAGCACGGCCGACGGCCCCTTCGGCACGTAGCGCTGCTGCAGGTGGTGCCACGGCGACGAGGGCAGCCCGGCGTAGTGCACGTGCTCGACCTGCGCGTGTCCGTCCAACCACGAGGCGACCGCGGCCGCGTTCGCCACGTGCCGGTCCATGCGCAGCGACAGCGTCTGGATGCCCTGCAGGACGAGGAAGGCGTTGAACGGGGCGATCGCGGGGCCGAGGTCGGCGGACAGCTTCGACCGGGTGCGCTGGATGAACGCGCGGCGGCCGAACTTCTCGGCGAAGGCCGTCCCGGCGAACCCGGACTGCTCGACCGTCGTGAGCTGCGGGTACTTCTCCGCCTGCGCCGCCCAGTCGAAGTTCCCGCCGTCGACGATGATCCCGGCGACGGCGCTGCCGTGGCCGGCGAGGTACTTCGTCGCCGAGTGCACGACGATGTCCGCGCCGTGCTCGATCGGTCGCACGAGGTACGGCGTCGCGATGGTGTTGTCGACGATGAGCGGCACCCCGGCGTCGTGCGCGACACCGGCGACCCCCGCGAAGTCGAGCACGTCGCCACGCGGGTTCGGGATGCTCTCGCCGAAGAACGCCCGCGTCTCCGGACGGACCGCGGCGCGCCACTCGTCGAGGTCCGTCGGGTCCTGCACGAAGGTGAACGAGATGCCGAGGTCGCTCAGCGTCGAGTGGAAGAGCGTGTAGGTCGCACCGTAGAGCGACGCCGACGAGACGACGTGGGCGCCCGCCCGCGCGACGCCGAGCACCGCCAGCGAGGTCGCCGCCTGACCGGACGCCAGCGCCAGTGCTCCGACCCCGCCCTCGAGGTCCGCGACGCGTCGCTCCAGGGCCGCCGCAGACGGGTTGTTGACGCGTGTGTAGGTGTGTCCAGGTGCGTCGAGCATGAAGCGCGCCGCCGCGTCCTCGCCCGAGGGGTACACGAAGGCCGCGCTCTGCGCGATCGGGGGCACGTTCGCCCCGAAGCCGGGGTCGGCCGTGAAGCCGGCCCGGATCTGCCGCGTCTCGAACGCCCAGTCGTCCTCGGCCGCCATCAGGCGACCGGCTCGGCGGGGACGGCGGCGCGGACGAGCGGGATGACCTGCTCGCCGAAGCGCTCCATCTCCTCGGCCTGCGGCGAGAACTGCAGCAGGAGCGTGTCGACCCCGGCGTCCTCGAACTCGCGGATCCGGTCGGCGACCTGCTGCGGCGTACCGACGAACCCGGGGCGCAGACCGCGGTTCGACACCGAGTAGTCCTCGAGCGACGGCACGTGCTCGAGCTGCGACTTCGAGATGAAGTCCTGGTACGACTCGTACGCCTTCCCGTGGCGGACGTCGGTGATGCGGGCCAGCTCGGCCTGCGCCTCCTCCTCGGTCTCGCGGACGATCACGTACGCGGCCATGCCGAATGCCTCGAACGGCGCGGCGCCGGCGTCCTCGCGGCGACGCTTCATCTCGTCGATCTTCGTGCGGAGCTCGTCGACGGTGCCGCCGTGTGTCAGGTACGCGTCGGCGAAGCGGGTGATCGAGCTCTTGCCCGCCTCGCTCTCGCCGCCGGCGTAGATGCGCGGGGTGACCCGCGGCTTCGGCTCGAGGTGCGTGTTCTGCACGTCGTAGTACTCGCCCGTGAACGAGAACGGCGTCTCGGCCCAGAGGCCCTTGAGGATCGCGACGAACTCCTCGGTCCGCGCGTAGCGGTCGTCGTGCTCGGAGAAGATGCCGCCGTATTGACGGGCCTCCTCCGCCCACCACGCGCTCACGACGTTGAACGTGAAGCGACCACAGGAGATCTCGTCGATGGTCGCGGCCTGCTTCGCCGTCACCGCAGGCAGGTGGTAGCCCGGACGCATCGCGGCCATGATCTCGAGCCGCTCGGTCGTCGCGGCCAGCGCGGCCGCGAGCGCCCACGCCTCGAGGCTCGGCGCGGCCGTCCCCTTGATGTCGTTGAGGTTGAGCTCCGGCACGAGCGTCAGGTCGAAGCCGATCCGCTCGGCACGCTGCGCCAGCCGCTTCACGTAGTCGAAGGTGACGGGCATGTCCTCGTCCTCGACGTTGCGCAGCCAGCCGCCGAAGAGCGGGGTCCAGTATCCGAATCGCACGAGTGGTTCCTCAGGTGTGTCGTGACGGCCGGGAGGCGCGGGGCGGGCCCGCCACGAGCCTCCAGGCCGGTGGGTGGTGTCGTCTCAGGCCGTGGTCGCCGACGTGGCGTACGCCTGCTCGAGGAGCGCGCCGGTGAAGCGCGCGATCGCGCGCGGACCGGAGACCGGCGCGACCGCCTCGACGGCGGGGTTGTAGTTCGTGTTCGTGTTCACGTCGTAGACGACCGTGCGGCCGTCCGTGGTCTCCATGAACTCGACACCCGCGACCTGGATGCGCTGGTCGGCGAGGAACGTCCGGAGCTGCTGCACGAGCGGGTGGTGGGCCGTGACCTCGTCACGGATGCTGAAGGCGGCCGGTGCGCCCGGTGCCCCGGTGCCGGTCGTCTCGGCGCCGGGCACGTCGCAGACGGCGCCGGCGATGGCCTGGGGCACCTCGCACGCGTCGGCCGGGCAGAGCTCGAAGCTGCCGGCGCTCGTGTCGACACGGACCGCGTAGACGAACTCGCCGCCGACGAACTCGGCTCGGGTGATGAACGGCTCGCGGGCGGTCAGGAGCTCCTGGAGCAGCGTGATGCCGTCGACGGGGGCCTCGAACTCGGGGCTGTCGACGTACGCGTCGAACTCGGCGAGGGTGTCGAAACGGCGGACGCCGAGGCCCTTGCCGCCCTGGTTGTGCTTCGTGATGAACGGGACGTCCTGCCCGTCCGTGAAGGTCCGCGCGGCGTCCTGCAGGGCGGCCGACCCGAAGACCGCGGTCGTGCGGGGCACGTCGAAGCCGGCGTCCCGGAGGAGCCCGTGCTGGGCGACCTTCGACACCTCGAGCTCGAGCACGTGGCTGCCGTTCACGACCGTCGCACCGGAGCGCTCGAGCCAGCCGAGCAGCGCGCGGGCGTACTCCTTGCTGTGCTCGTTGCCGCGGGTGTGGCTCGACGCGGACATCCGCGACCAGTAGACGCCCGGAGCCGGCTCGGCGGTCAGGTCGATGCTGCCCAGGGCACCGCCGTCGGTGAGCAGGAGTTCCTCGACCGGCACCCCTTCTGCCGCGAAGGCAGCGGCGAACGGCGGGAACCACTCGGGGTTCTCGTGGATGACGTACACGCGCGGAGTTGTCACCGGGCCACCCTAGGCACGCTCCCCCTGGGGGTGCCAGGTGTGTGACGCGCCGTTGCGAACGCGGGACGAGCATGTGGAACATCAGTACGGTGCCCCGGTGCGACTCATCTTCATCGACGAATCCGCGAGGGACGACGCCTTCTACTTCTTCGGAGGTCTCGTCGCTGACGCCAGCGCCGTGCAGTCGATCGAGCAAGGGTTCGACGGGATCGGACGCCTGCTCGCTGCGAACGTGGCCGGCTTCGACGCGGCCACCGAGTTCCACGCGGTCGAGATGTTCCACGGTCGAGGGCGGTGGAAACGGGTACCCCTCGGGTGGAGGGTCAAGGCGTGCACACTCGCGGCCAAGGTCCTGTCTCGATCCACGGCATCCTTCGTCTTCCGGGGTGTCGACCTGTACGCTCACCGACGCCGGTACGGCTCGCGCGCGTTCCCCGCGCATCTCCTCACGCTCGCTCATCTACTCGAGTGTGTGCACGAACGGCTCGGATGGTTGGACCGGAACGATCAGCTCGGTCTCGTGCTGGCCGACGAACACCACTCTGCTGCAGGCGCGCGTCGGAGTCTCCGCAGCTTCAAGGTCGAGAGCGTTCCCGGGTACACGCGGAAACCGCTCACCCGGATAGCGGACACGATCTACTTCGGCCCCTCCCACGAGAGCAGGATGCTGCAGGCCGCTGATCTCGCCACCTTCTTCTTGAACCGGTCCCGCACGATCGAGGAGAAGGACCCACGCGCCGCCGATGCCGTTGCGAAGATCGTTGCTCTGGTGAAGGAGATCACCATCGTCGAGTACGTCTGGTCCCCCTGAGCGCGACGGCGCCGTCAGGGCGGGACAAGACACAACGCCCCGCGTCAGCGGGGCGTTGGCTGGGTGCGGGAGGCCGAAGCGTCCTGCCTGACCGAGGGTACCAGCGGCGAGTAGGGACCACAACGTTCCGGACCGCCGACGCGCCTGACGCCGGTGGAGGGAACCGACCGGAGGAGGATCGTCCCGTACGGCTGACACCGAGCAGTTCGAGCTCCTGCGCGGGGTCACCTCGTGCCGGAGCGCCGGGTGTGCGAGGGTGGAACGCATGTCCTACCCCGCGTACGAGGAGACCGTCCGTCCCGGCCGTGTGATGACCGTCGTGGGGTGGGCCGTGATCGCGACCGCCGTCGGGATCACGACGCTCGTGCTCGCGGTGCCGGCGGGGTGGCAGGACCAGCCGCCGTCGGCGTCGGACGTCGGCGTGCTGGTGGTCACCCTCGCCGTCACGGTCGCGCTCGGCATCGGGATGATGACCATGCGGATGACGGTGCGGGTCGACGAGGTGCTCGAGGTCCGTGTCCGCCCCTGGTGGTACCGGCGGCGCGTCGCCCCCGAGCAGATCACGTCGGCCGAGGTCGTGCACATGACGGGCGGCAACTCCGGCGGGCTCGGCATCCGGCTCGTCCCCGGCGGCACGGCGGTGCTGCTCGACGGCGGACCCGGCGTGCAGGTCGCGATCCGCGGGGCGCGGTCGCTGCGGTTCCGGTGCAACGACCCCGAAGCCGTCGTCGAGGCCCTGCGGGCACGGGGTGCGTCGGCGGACTGAGGATCAGCGCGCGACGCGGTCGGCGCCGAACTGCTGCGTGCCGACGACGCCGAGGAGCTCGAGCTTCTGCGCGTCCTCGCTCCCCGCGGGCGCGGTGAACAACAGGAGCGCCTGCGCCTGGTCGTCGGTGTGGAGCACCTGGCAGTCGACGGTGATCCGGCCGAGCTCGGGCTGCACGATGGTCTTGTCGTCCGACCAGCGGGTCGCGACCTCGTGGCGTTCCCAGAGCTCCCGGAACTGCGGGCTGCGGCGCTGCAGTTCGGCGACGAGCTCCGTCGCCCGACGGTCGCTCGGCCCCGCGAGCCCGACGGCCGCGCGGAGCGACGCGACCACCACCCGACCGAGTCGTTCGTGCTGTTCGGGCGCGTACTTCGCCTGCTCCGTCCCCGAGACGAACCAGCGCCACGCCTGGTAGCGCTCGTTGCCGGGCAGGTCGACGGATCCGCCGAGCAGTGCCCGAGCGAGCCGGTTCTCGACGAGCGTCTCACCGAGGTGGCTCACGACGATCGCCGGGGTGTCCTCGAGCCGGTCGAGCACACGCAGGATCGCGGGGTCCACGTGGTCCGCGCGGTGCATCCGGACCGGCGCCGTGTGCCCGGCGAGGTGGAACAGGTGGTCGCGTTCGTCGAGGCTGCACCGGAGGGCCCGGGCGATCGCCGCGACCATCTGCTCCGACGGCTGCGGGCCCCGCTGCTGCTCGAGCCGCGTGTAGTAGTCGACGCTCATCCCGGCGAGTGCGGCGACCTCCTCGCGACGGAGTCCGGGGGTCCGCCGACGGGGACCACTGCCGAGGCCGACGTCCTCGGGGCGCAGCAGCTCGCGGCGGCGGCGCAGGAAGTCGGCGAGCGCGGGGCGGTCCATGCCCCCATCGTGCCGTCTCGGCCGGAGCGGAGCCAGGGACCGCCGGTCCCCCGATGCCCGCGCCCTGGAGGAGCCCCGCGCGCAGGAGCATCGTGGTCGGCATGGACACCACGAACAGCACCGTCTTCATCTCCGGCGCGACCTCGGGCCTCGGGCTCGCCCTCGCGCAGCGCCTGCAGGCCGCCGGCAGCACCGTCGTCATCGGCGGCCGCCGCCAGGACCGCCTGGACGCCCTCGCCGCCGAGCACGGCTTCGGTACCGTCGCGATCGACGTCGCCGACGCGGACTCCATCGCGAGCGCGGCAGCGGACGTGACGGCCCGCTGGCCGGAGCTCGACACCGTCGTCACGATGTCGGGCATCATGCGCAACGAGGACCTGCGCGACCCCGGACACATCGACGACGCACTCGCGACCGTCCAGACCAACCTGGTCGGGACGATCCGGCTCATCGACGCCTTCCTGCCGCACCTGCTCTCCCGGCCGGCGGCGACGCTGATCACGGTGTCGTCCGGTCTGGCCTTCGTCCCGCTGACCGCGACCCCGACCTACAGCGCCACGAAGGCCGCGGTGCACTCGTACACGCAGGCGCTCCGGCAGCAGCTCGTCGGCAGCTCGGTGGCGGTGCTGGAGCTCGCCCCGCCGGCCGTGCAGACGGACCTGATGGGTGGCGCCGACTTCGGCGGGATGCCCCTCGACGTTTTCACGGACGAGGTGATGGGTCTGCTCGACTCCGGTGCCGCGCCGGAGATCCTCGTGCAGGACGTCCAGCCGCTGCGCTGGGCCGAGCGCGACGGGACGCACCAGCAGATCCTCGAGGCGATGGCCGGCCGCGGTCACTGAGCCACGCACCACGGGCGGATCAGCCCCGGGCGAGGAGACGTGTGCACGTCGACCGTCAGGCCGCGGTCGGGGTCGGGGCCGGTGCTGGTACCGGTGCCGGCGCCGGCGCCGACGCCGGCGGGAGCACGCTGCTCCGTCAGTCGACCTCGCCGGCGGCGCGCCGACGCCGGATCCGCGCGTCGAGACCCCGGTTCAACGCCCAGAGCCCCAGCACGATGGCGGTGACGAGGAGCGACTCGGCCAGCGTCCGGTCCAGCGGCCCACGGAGCACCCAGAAGGCACCCCCGGCCAGGACGGCGACCATCGCCAGGGTGCCGATGGAGCTCCTCGCAGCCCGCGGCTCGGCCCCGGTGGACGCCCCGTCCTCGTCCTCGTCCGCGAGCTGGTTGAACCAGAGTCCCCACGCCGCCAGGCCTGCTCCGAACAGGGCGGCTGCCCAGGCAGCATCGTCGCCGGCGTCACGGACGAGGGCGACGACGGCGACGACCACGACGAGTGCACCGCCCGCGAGGAAGAGGAGCGTGATCGCCAGGGCGAGGCGTGAGGTCCGAGCGTGCACGCGGTCAGCCCAGGGCTCCGTCGCCGACACGACGACCACCGGGCCGGAGCGGTGACACGACCGCCTGCCGTCAGGCGGCGGCGAGGACCGTCCGTCCGAGGCGCACGAAGTCGTCCGGCGACAGCGCCTCACCCCGAGCGGTCGGGTCGAGACCGGCCGCGGTCAGCAGCTCCGACGCACGGGCGCTGGAACCCAGGACCCCGGACAGGCTCTGCCGGAGCATCTTCCGGCGCTGCTGGAACGCCCCGTCGACGAGCTCGAAGACCTGCGCCCGCAGCGTCTCGTCCCCCGGGCGCTCACGACGGTCGAACCCGACGAGCACGCTGTCGACGTTCGGCACCGGCCAGAAGACCTGGCGGCTGATCTGCCCGGCGGTCGACCACGACCCGTACCAGGCGGCCTTGACGCTCGGCGCCCCGTAGACCTTGCTGCCCGGCCCGGCGGCGATGCGGTGGCCGACCTCGGCCTGCACCATGACGAGCACCCGCTCGATGGTCGGGAAGGTCGCGAGCAGGTGCAGCAGCACGGGGACGGAGACGTTGTACGGCAGGTTCGCCACGACGTGCGTCGGAGCCTCGGGCAGGTCGTCCGCAGTCACCGCGAGCGCGTCCTGGTGCACGACCCGCAGGCGCGCGTCCGGCTGCATCGCCGCGACGGTCGCGGGCAGCTGGGCTGCGAGCCGACCGTCGATCTCCACCGCCGTGACGGACGCGCCGGTCTCGGTCAGCCCGAGGGTCAGGGAGCCCAGCCCCGGTCCGATCTCGAGCACGCGGGAGTCCGGCGTGACCCGGCCGGCCGAGACGATGCGGCGCACGGTGTTGGCGTCGTGCACGAAGTTCTGGCCGAGCTTCTTCGTCGGGGTGACGTCGAGCTTGGCGGCGAGGTCCCGGATCTCCGCCGGGCCGAGCAGTGCGCCCACGACTACTGGTCCACCGTGACGGGCTCGGCGTCCCACGCACCGTAGACGAGCTCGGTCGTCGAGGCGATCTGCGCCGCGAGCATCGACGGGTCGGTACCGAGGGTCTCGGCCATCGACCGGAGCGTGAGCGGGATCAGGTACGGCGCGTTCGGCCGGCCGCGGTACGGCGTCGGCGTGAGGAACGGGGCGTCCGTCTCGATCATGACCAGGTGCCGCGGCGCGACCTGTAGGGCGTCTCGGAGCGACTGGGCGTTCTTGAACGTGACCGTGCCGGCGAAGGACATGTACCAGCCGCGCTCGGCGCAGAGCCGGGCGAGGTCGGGACCGCCGGAGAAGCAGTGGAAGACGGTCTTCTCGGGAGCGCCCACGCGGTCGAGCACCTCGACCACGGCCTCGTGCGCGTCACGGTCGTGGATCGTCAGCGCGAGGTCGTGCTCCTTCGCGATGCGGATGTGCTCCTCGAACGAGCGGACCTGTGCCGCGCGGCCGTCCTCGCCGGTGCGGAAGAAGTCGAGACCGGTCTCGCCGATCGCCCGGACGCGGGGCAGCGCCGCGAGCCGCTCGATGCCGGCGAGGTGCTCGTCGAGCAGCCCCTGCTCGTCGAGCACGGGCGCCTCGTTCGGGTGCAGCGCGACGGCGGCGAGCACGCGGGGCTCACGCGCGGCGATCTGCGCCGACCACTCCGACGTCGCCAGGTCGGTGCCGACCTGCACGACGCCGCGGACCCCGACGCTCGACGCACGGTCGAGGTGCTCGCGGTAGTCGAGCGGACCGTCGCCGCCCTCGCCGACGCCGTCGGCGATCTCCATGTGCGTGTGGTTGTCGTACACCGGCACCACGAGCGCCTGCGGCAGCGGTGGGTAGCTCAGGTCGCGCTTCGAGCCGCCGGACGCCCCCTCGCCACGCGCCCGGACGTGCGAGCCGTCCGCCGCGTCGGTCACGCTGCGCCCTGCTCGGGCTGCTGCTCGATGCGCGGGAACAGGCCGGACCCGAGCGGCACGACGGTTGCGGCGCCCTGCCACTCGTAGGCGCGGTCGACGCGCTGCTCGGTCACCGATCCGCCGGCACCGATCGACGCCCAGAGCTTCTCCGTCGCCTTCGGCATCACCGGGGACACGAGGACGTTCACGGTGCCGAGGCCGCGGAGGGCCGTCGCCAGGACGGTGCCGAGACGCTCGCGCGCCGACTCGTCCTTCGCCAGCGCCCAGGGCTCCTGCTCGGTGATGTACCCGTTCAGCGCGTTGACGAGCTCCCACACGGCGGCGATCGCCTCGTGCGGCGCGAAGCCCTCGACCGCGGCGTCCGCACGCTCGGTGACGGACACCGCGAGCGCGTCGATCGCCTCGTCCGACGGGGTCAGCTCGCCGCGCGAGGGCACGGCACCGTCGAAGTACTTCTGCAGCATCGCGACGAGACGCGAGGCGAGGTTGCCGAAGCCGTTGGCGAGGTCGGCCGAGTACCGGGCGGAGATGTCCTCCCAGCTGAAGTTGCCGTCCTGCCCGAAGGTGATGGCGCGGAGGAAGTAGTAGCGGAAGGCATCCGAGCCGAAGGTGTCGGTGATCTCCGACGGCGCGATGCCGGTGAGCTTCGACTTCGACATCTTCTCGCCGCCGACGAGCAGCCAGCCGTGACCGAACACGCGCTCCGGCACGGGAAGGCCCGCCGCCATGAGCATGGCGGGCCAGATCACCGCGTGGAAGCGGGCGATGTCCTTGCCCACGATGTGCACGCTCGGCCAGAGGCGCTGGAACGCCTCGTCGTCGTCCGACCCGTAGCCGAGGGCGGTGACGTAGTTGAGCAGGGCGTCGAACCACACGTAGAGCACGTGGTCGTGGTCCCAGGGGATCGTGATGCCCCAGTCGAAGCTCGAGCGCGAGATCGACAGGTCGCGCAGGCCCTGCTTCACGAAGGAGACGATCTCGTTGCGGACGCTCTCGGGCTGGATGAACTGTGGGTTCGACTCGTACAGGTCGAGCAGGCGCTGCTCGAAGTCGCTCATCCGGAAGAAGTAGTTGCGCTCGGCGAGGACCTCGACGGGGATCGAGTGGATCGCGCAGACCTGCTGGCCCTCGTACGGACCGGTGCCGGGCACGAGGTCGCTCGGCTGCTTGTACTCCTCGCACCCGACGCAGTAGAAGCCCTCGAACTCGCCGGCGTAGATGTAGCCGTCGTCGTACAGCTTCTGCAGGAACGCGGTCACGCCGCGCTCGTGCCGTTCGTCGGTCGTGCGGATGAAGTCGTCGTTCGCCACGTCGACCGTGTCGAGCAGCGGCTTCCACGCGTCGGTGACGAGCCGGTCGGCCCACTCCTTCGGGGACACGTCGTTCGCGCTGGCGGTCCGGAGGATCTTCTGGCCGTGCTCGTCGGTCCCCGTGAGCAGCCAGGCGTCGTCGCCCCGCTGCCGGTGCCACCGTGCCATGAAGTCCGCGGCGACCTCGGTGTAGGCGTGCCCGATGTGGGGCACGTCGTTCACGTAGAAGATCGGCGTGGTGATGCTGAACGAGGACCCGTCGGACATGCGGACCATCCTACGGGCGGGCCGGAGCCGCGTGACGCGCCCCGCGCGCCGCCTGTGGAGAACCGGACGGGAGGCGGGTGGCGGGCCCGCCCCGCGCCTCCAGACCGACGGTGGTCGGCCCTACCGCGCGGCGAGCGCGCCCTCGTACAGGTCGCGCTTCGACAGGCCGGTCGCGTCCGCGACCGCCGCGGCGGCCTCCTTCATGCGCGACCCGGCGGCGACCCGCTCGAGCACGAGCCGCACACCGTCCTCGATGCTCGTCACGTCGAGCGCGCCGGTCGAGCCCTCGACGACCACGCAGATCTCACCACGCACCCCGTCGGCTGCCCAGGCGGCGAGCGCGGCGAGCGAGTCGCGGCGGACCTCCTCGTGCAGCTTCGTGAGCTCGCGGCACACGACCGCGCGGCGGTCGTCCCCGAAGCCCGCGGCCATGTCGGCGAGCGTGTCGGGGAGCCGGTGCGGTGACTCGAAGAACACCATCGTCCGCTGCTCACCGGCCAGGGACGCGAAGAGACGACGGCGCTCCCCCGCCTTGCGGGTCGGGAAGCCCTCGAAGCTGAACCGGTCGGTCGGCAGGCCCGACACGGCGAGCGCCATGAGCACCGCGGACGGCCCGGGCAGGGCGGTGACGGTCACCCCGGCGGCCGCCGCGGCCTCCACGAGGGGGAAGCCCGGGTCGCTGATCGCGGGCATGCCCGCGTCGGTGAGGACCACCACGTCCTCGTCGCGGGCGAGCTCGACCACCTCGGCGGCCTTCGCGCGCTCGTTGTGCTCGTGGAGGGCGATCAGGCGCGGGCGGTTCTCGATGCCGAGCGCACGCATCAGGTGGATCGCGGTCCGGGTGTCCTCGGCGGCCACCACGCTCGCGTTCGAGAGGGTCTCGACGAGACGACGAGACGCGTCGCCGAGGTTGCCGATGGGCGTTGCTGCGAGGACGATCACCTCCCCATTCTGGTGCCAGGTCCGCCGTGGCGGCGATCCGTAGGATGCAGGCGATGACCAGCGAGCTGACCGACGACCGCACCGCCCTCGTCGACGGACCGGCCGGCTCCCGCCTCGACGACTGGTGGGGTCGGGTCCTCTCGACGTCGCGGCGGGTCGCCGTGTGGCGCTGGACGGGTCCGATCGCGGTGACGCTGCTGGCGGCCGTGCTCCGTCTGGTGGGACTCGGACACCCGCACTCGCTCGTGTTCGACGAGACGTACTACGTCAAGGACGGCTGGTCGATCGTGCACCTCGGCTACGAGGGCACCTGGCCGGCGAACTCCTCCGACGACGGCGCCCCGACGACCGACCAGCGCTTCGCGGACGGCGAGACCGACCTGTACTCGAGGGCGGCGGAGTTCATCGCGCACCCGCCGCTCGGGAAGTACCTGATCGGCCTCGGGATGCTGCTGTTCGGCGCCGACAGCTCGTTCGGGTGGCGGTTCACGGTCGCCGTGCTCGGCACCGCGACCGTGTCCCTGACCGCGGTCATCGCCCGCTCGCTGTTCCGCTCGACCGCGATCGGGACGCTCGCAGGCTTCCTGCTCGCGATCGACGGCCAGGCGATCGTGCTGTCGCGCGTGACGCTGCTCGACGGCATCCTGACCTTCTTCGTCGTGCTCGGCGCGGGTGCGCTGCTGCTCGACCGGCGGTGGACACAGCGGCGGCTCGACGACTGGGTCCGACGCCGGGCGGACGGCGGCGGTGACACGCTCTGGGGGCCGGTGCTGGTCTGGCGGCCATGGCTCGTCGCGATGGGCGTCGCCCTCGGTCTGGCGTCCGCGACGAAGTGGTCCGGCCTGTACTTCCTGGCGTTCTTCGCCCTGTACTCCGTGCTGAGCGACATGGTGATGCGCCGCCGGGCGGGCGTGACGTTCTGGTCCTCGAGCGCCTTCCTGCAGCAGGCGCCGGTGACGTTCCTGCTCACCGTGCCGGTCGCTGCCGTGACCTACCTGGCGTCCTGGACGGGGTGGTTCCGGACCTCCGGTGGGTGGGACCGGAACTGGATCGCCTCCGGCGGCGAGCGGTGGACGGGACTGCTCGCGTGGGTGCCGGACCCGTTCCAGAACTGGTGGCACTACCAGTCGGAGATCTACGGCTTCAACATCGGCCTGCACACCCCGCACTCGTACCAGGCGAACCCGCTGCTGTGGCTCGTCATGCAGCGCCCCACGTCGATGTACTACGTCGGGACGAACCACGGGCAGGACGGCTGCTGGGCGGACCGCTGCGGCGAGGCGATCACCGGCATCGCGAACCCGTTCGTCTGGTACGCCTCGGTGATCGCGGCGGTCGCGCTGCTCGTGCTCTTCGTGCTGCGGCGCCGGTGGGAGTACGGCTTCGTGCTCATCGGTGTCGCGGGCGGGTACCTGCCCTGGCTGCTGTACACCGACCGCACGGTGTTCCAGTTCTACACGGTGGCGTTCGAGCCGTTCCTCGTCATCGCCCTGGCTGCGGCGATCGGACTCGTCGCCGGCTCTCGGACCGACCCGCGGCCGCGGCGGACCCGGGCGTTGGTCTGGGTCGGCGTGTACCTCGGTGTCGTCGTGCTCGCGTCGGCCTACTGGTACCCGATGTGGACCGGCTTGCAGATGCCGTGGGACTTCGTCCGGTCGCACTACTGGTTGCCGAGCTGGCTGTAGCGGTGCTGCCGAGCTGGCTGTAGCGGTGCTGCCGAGCTGGCTGGAGCGGTGCTGCCGAGCTGGCTGGAGCGGTCCGGCCCTGGGGACGTGACCGCGCGGGACGCCGGTGACTGCCGACCCGCTGTCGGCACGGAGGCGCGGTGCCCGGCCGCCACGAGCCTCCCGCACGGCGCATACCGCGTCAGGCGACCGTCAGGGCTGGCCGTGCAGGGCGCGCTCGATGGCGGTGCGGTCGAGCGGGGCACCGACCATGGGGTCGGTGGTGCCGCCGGGCAGCACGCCCTCGAGCACGACCTCGGCGTAGCGGCGCCAGGCGTCGGGGTCGTGGGCGCGTGTGGCGTCCGCGACGGCGCCGACCATCGTCGTGAGCATCGGCAGGTCGGCGTAGCTGAACCCGGCCCGCACCACCCCGGACGCCGCCGCTCGCTCGATGATGGTCGCGACCTGGCGCTCGAGCCGGTCCCGCTCGTGCACGATCGACGGCCGCGCCTTCCCCGCGCGGACGATGGCGTCCGCCAGGGCACGGTCGCGCGCGCGGAACTCGAACACGCCCGTCAGGTAGACGCGGAGGGCCTCGCGCGGATCGGTCTCCTGCGCGGCTCGGGCGGCGGCGGCGTTCATCGCCTCGAACTTGGTGACGAGCAACGCCTCGATCAGGGCGTCCTTGTCGGCGAACCGGCGGTAGACGGTGCCGACGCCGACCCCGGCCTCGTGCGCGATGTCGTTCAACGTGACCGACAGGCCCCGCTCGGCGAAGCACCGGCGCGCGGTCTGCAGGATCAGCTCGCGGTTGCGCGCGGCGTCGGCGCGCAGGGGGCGCTCGAGGTCGTGCGCGGTGTCGGTGGTGCTCACGACGTTGACGGTAGTTGACGATTCTGGGAACAAACGGATGCGGTGGCTCCGTTTCGGTCTACACTCGACACAAACGGATGCACCACATCCGGTTCCACCTCCTCGCGAAGCGCTCGACGGCGCGTGCTCCGCCACCTCCACCCTTCTCCGAAGGAGGCTGCCGTGACGGCAGAACAGACCGTGCCGACCCCGACCGGGTCGGCACCGACGACGACCGGCCGTGCTGCCGGCACCACGACCGGCTCCGGCTCCGACAGGCCGAACCACCGCTGGATCGCGCTGGCGGTCATCGCCCTCGCCCAGCTCATGGTCGTGCTCGACGCGACCATCGTGAACATCGCCCTCCCCTCGGCGCAGGCCGACCTCGGCTTCGGCACCGACCAGCGGCAGTGGATCGTCACCGCGTACTCGCTCGCGTTCGGCTCCCTGCTCCTGCTCGGCGGTCGCCTCGGTGACCTGTTCGGCCGGAAGACCACCTTCATCGTCGGCCTGGTCGGGTTCGCCCTGGCCTCGGTGCTCGGCGGTCTCGCCGACTCGTTCGGCCTGCTCGTCGCCGCCCGCGCACTGCAGGGCGTCTTCGGTGCCCTGCTCGCCCCCTCGGCGCTCGGCATGCTCACCACGACCTTCCGCGATCCGAAGGAACGCGGCCGGGCGTTCGGCATCTTCGGGTCCATCGCCGGCTCGGGTGCGGCGATCGGCCTGCTGCTCGGCGGCGTGCTCACCGAGTACGCGTCCTGGCGCTGGTGCCTCTACGTGAACGTCGTGTTCGCGGTCCTCGGGGTCATCGGTGCGCTCGTGTTCATGGCGAAGCCGCCGAAGGTCGAGCGTCCCCGCATCGACGTGGCCGGTGTGCTGACGATCACCGCGGGTCTGGTCGGCATCGTCTACGGCTTCTCGAACGCCGAGTCGAACGGCTGGGACGCCCCGCTCACCATCGTCATGCTCGCCGCGGGCGTCCTGCTCGTCGCCGCGTTCGTGGTCATCGAGACCCGCGTCGCGCACCCGCTCCTGCCGCTGCGCGTCGTCCTCGACCGCGACCGCGGCGGTGCCTTCATCGCGATCGGCCTCGTGGCGATCGGCATGTTCGGCATCTTCCTGTTCCTGACGTACTACCTCGAGCAGACCCTCGGCTTCAGTTCGCTGCAGACCGGTCTGGCGTTCCTGCCGATGCCGCTGTCGATCATGGTGTCGGCGACGCAGATCGGCGGGCGGCTGCTCCCCCGCGTCGGCCCGAAGGTCCTGATCTTCGCGGGCGGACTCGTCGCGGCGACCGGGCTCCTGCTGCTGCTCCGCACCGACGTCGACAGCACCTACGCGGGCACCGTCCTGCCGGCGCTGATCGTCATCGGTCTCGGCATGGGCACGATCTTCTCGTCCGCAATGAACACCGCGACGACCGGTGTCGCACGGGCGGACGCCGGCGTGGCCTCGGCGACGGTCAACACGATGCAGCAGATCGGCGGCTCGATCGGCACTGCCCTGCTCTCGACGATCTTCGCCGACGTCGTGAAGGACAGCCTGTCGGGCCTCTCGGCAGCACCGACGAAGCTGCAGCAGGCCCAGGCGGTGATCGACGGGTACCACGTCGCCTTCGGCATCTCGGCCGGGGTGCTCGTGCTCGTCGCCCTCGCAGGCGGGCTGCTCATCAACCGGCAGTCGGTGCGACTCGCGAAGCTCGAGCGCGCGGCGTCCGCGACCACGGGCAGCATCCCGGCAGCGGCGCACTAGCCGCCCCGCTCCCCGAGCCGCTCCGCTCCGCGCCCGGTCCGCCCCCGGTCCGCCCTGCCCTGCTCTGCCCCCGCTCTGCGACATCCCACGCGTCGATCGACGCGTGGGATGTCGCGTCCCCGGGGCTTGCCGAAGGAACGACCGACCCCGGCCGTTCCGGTGCGCACGGATTCGGCACACCCCGTGGTCGGGACGGCGGCGTTGCGCACTGTGTCGGTCCTCCTGCGGCACATCAGTGGCCCCGGTTACCCTGAGCGCCATGGCCCCCGTCCTGACCTCGCCGCTCGTGTCGACGCAGTGGCTCGCCGACCACATCGGTGCCGACGATCTCGTCGTCCTCGATGCCTCGGTGCACACCACCGGGGTCGGCACGGCGATGCACTGGCAGGCCGCCCGCGACGCGTACGAGCAGCACGGGCACGTACCGGGCGCCCGGTACGCCGACCTGGTCGACGACTTCTCGACGCCCGACGCGGACGTGCCCTTCACCCGCCCGACGGCGGGGCGTTTCGAGTCCGCCGCGCGCGAGCTGGGCGTGACCAACGGCTCGACCGTGGTGGTCTACGACGACAGCGTCGGTGAGTGGGCGGCACGGCTCTGGTGGATCTTCCGCGCGTTCGGCTTCGACGACGTCGCGGTGCTCGACGGTGGGTTCACCAAGTGGCGGGACGAGGGACGGCCCGTCCGCGTCGGACCGCTCCGTGGCAGCACCCCGTCGCCGTCCGCCGAGCCGTTCCTGGCCGGCGAGGAACGCCCCGTGTGGGCCGACCACGACCGTGTCCTGCGCGCCGTCCGCGGCGAGGAGCCCGCGGCGGTCGTCCTGGCGGCTCCCCCGTCGGCGCTGGGATCCGACCACCCCGGCGTGGTCCCCGGCAGCACGGCGATCACCACGGACGACCTGGTCGACCCCGACACCAACACCCTCCGCCGCGGCCCGGCACTCGCCGAGGTGTTCGCGCCGGTGCTCGACGCCGACGAGATCGTGACGTACTGCGGCGTCGGCAGCGCGGCCTGCGTCGACGCGCTCGCCCTGACGGTGCTCGGGCACGACCAGGTGAGGGTCTACGACGGCTCGCTCGCCGAGTGGTGGCGCCTCGAGCCGGAGCTGCTCGCGTCCTGACGCCACAACGTCGGCCACGCCGACCGCGCTGGCCGGGCCGACCGGGCTGACCGGGCTGACCGGGCTGGCCGGGCTGGCCGGGCTGGCCGGGCGTCCGGGCCGTCCCCGCGGCACTAGCGTTGGCGCATGAGCACCAGACGCGCGGTCGTCCTCGGCGGTACCGGCGGGATCGGGTCGGCGGTGGTCCGAGACCTCCTCGACGTCTCCGGCCGCGGTGGCGACGACTGGCAGATCGACGTCGTGGCACGACACGGCGGTCCCGCAGCCGATGCGCTGACGGCGGCCGGCGCTTCCTTCGTGGCCGGTGACCGCCGCGACACGAGCGTGCTCCGCGAACTCCTGCGTCCCGGCGCCGACCTGCTCGTCGACACCGTGGGCGCGACCCGTGACGACGCCCTGCAGCTGCGACCGTTCCTCGACGACGTCGGCTCGACGGTGTTCGTGTCCTCGAAGGCGGTCTACGTCGACGACCGAGGGCGGCACGCGAACTCGGTCGGACGGCCGGTGTTCGGCGGCGCGGTCACGGAGCTCCAGCCGACCGTCGTCGCGGGCGACGGCGACCCGACCTCGCGCGAGGGCTACGGCGCCGCGAAGGTCGCCGCCGAACAGGTCCTGCTCGACCACGGCGCTCCCGTCACCGTGCTGCGCCCCTCGAAGGTGTACGGCGTCGGGATCGGCCGCCCCCGGGAGTGGTTCGTGGTGCGTCGCGCGCTCGACGGCCGGGAGCGGATCCTGCTCGCGGACCACGGACGGGGCGTCGACCACACGACGGCGGCGAGTGGGATCGCGTCACTCGTGCGCCTCGTCGCCGACGCTCCGGACCGCCGGATCCTCAACGTGGCCGACGAGACCGCGCCCGACGTGCTGGAGATCGTGCGGACCGTGGCCGGACTCGTCGACCACCGCTTCGACGAGGTCCTGCTCGACGAGGACGCCCCCGCCTTCGTCGGGACGACCCCGTGGAGCTCGCCGTCGCCGTTCGTCCTCGACACGACGGCGGCACGGGCGCTCGGCTGGCAGCCCCCGCGGTACGCCGACGCGGTGCGGCCCGAGGTCGACTGGCTGCTCGAGACCGCGCACGCCGTGCCGGCCGGCGGCGACGTCCCCTGGGCGGAGGACCCGTTCTGGGAGCGGATGTTCGACTACGGCCCGGAGGACGCCGCCCTCGTGCTGCTCTCGCTCGGCAGGGGCTGAGCCGGTGCCCCGCTCGGAGGTCCTGTTCGTCGGCGGGCGTTCGGGCGTCGGCAAGTCGACCGCGGCCGAGGCGCTCCACGACCTGCTGGTGGCTGCCGACGTCCCGCACGCGGTCATCGAGGGCGACCTCCTGGACCTCGCGCACCCGGCTCCGCACGTGGCGCACCCCGCCGTCCGGCTCGCCGAGCGGAACCTGCGCGCGATGTGGGCGGCGTACCGCGAGCTCGGGCACCACCGGCTCGTCTTCACGAACACCGTGTCCGTGCTCGAGCACGAGCGGCTCGCCGCCGCGATGGGCGACGACCCGCTCGTCACCGCGGTCCTGCTCCGCGCCTCCGACGCCACCACCGCCGCGCGTCTGGCCCGGCGGGCGGGCGGCACGGTCCCGCATGCGCAGCTCGCCCACAGCACGGCGACGGCCGGGAGACTCGACTCGGCCGTCGCGGACACGGTCGCCCGGGTGGACACCGACGGCAGGTCCCCGCTCGTGATCGCGCGACGGCTCGCGTCGCTCACGGGTTGGCTGCCCGGCTGACCGCCGGCCCGGGCACGGTGTCCCGGACTCCACGGCCTGCGCCTGTGGACGAGCGACCTGTCCACCGGCCACCGGATCGTCAGCACCGTCCAGCGCCCGCGGGGCAGGCTGGACGCATGAACGACAACCGGCTCGGAACGTCCGTCAGCCCGTACCTCCGTCTGCACGCCGACAACCCGGTGGACTGGCGGGAGTGGGGACCCGACGCGTTCGCCGAGGCACGGGAGCGCGACGTCCCGGTGCTCGTCTCGGTCGGGTACGCCACGTGCCACTGGTGTCACGTGATGGCGCGCGAGAGCTTCTCCGACCCCGAGATCGGCGAGCTGCTCCGTCGCGACTTCGTCGCCGTCAAGGTCGACCGAGAAGAGCGGCCCGACGTGGACGCCAGCCTCATGGCCTCCGCGAGCGCCTTCACGCAGCAGCTCGGGTGGCCGCTGACCGCGTTCGCGACGCCCGAGGGGCGGGTGTTCTTCGCGGGGACCTACTACCCGCCGACCCCGGTCGGCCAGGTCGGGTCGTTCCGCCAGGTCCTCACGGCGGTGCTCGATGCCTGGACCCAGCGGCGGCACGAGGTGGACGCGAACGCGAGCGCGATCGCCGCGGCGATCGCGCAGGGGGCGCAGGCCGACGCCACCGCCCAGGGTGGCGAGCGGTCCGACGCAGACACGCCGCGCCTCCCGTCCGTCGACGCGATCCGCTCCGTGACCGCGCAGCTCGTCTCGGCGGAGGACACCACGTACGGCGGCTTCGGCGGTGCGCCGAAGTTCCCGAGCGCGCCGCTCCTCGAGTTCCTCTCCGACGTCGCGGCCGACGGTGACGCCGCCGCACGCGGGTTGCTCGAGCGGAGCCTCCGGGCGATCCGGACGACCGAGCTGACGGACGCAGACGGCGGCGTGTTCCGGTACGCGACCAAGCGCGACTGGAGCGTGCCGCACTACGAACGGATGCTCTACGACAACGCGGGGCTGCTCGCGATCGCCGGGGCCGAGCAGGCACGGGGCATCGCCGACTTCCTGCGCGACACGCTGCGACGGCCCGACGGCGCGTTCGTCGCGGCGCAGGACAGCGAGTCCACCATCGACGGGCGACGCGTCGAGGGCGACTGGTACCGGCTGCCACTCGACGAGCGCGGGCGGTTCGACGCACCACCCCTCGACGACCAGGTGCTGACGGGGTGGAACGGCCTCGCGATCCGCGGGCTCGCGCGTGCTGCGGCCCGGAGCGGTGACGACGAGTGCACCGCCCTCGCGCAGGGTGCTGCCGACGCGGTCCTGGCCGCCCACGTGGGCGACGGGCACGTGGTGGTCCGGTCGAGCACCGCCCACGGCACGTCCGCGGCGCCTCCCACGATCGAGGACGTCGGACTGCTCGCCGAGGGGCTGCTCGAACTCGCGCTGCTCAGCGGCGAGCTCCGGTACGCCGAGACGGCACGCGCGCTCGTCGACGACGGCCTCGCCGGTCGCTTCGAGGCTGATCCGGTCCTGCGGGCAGCCGGAACGACGACGGGTGAGCAGCCGCAGACGGCACTGCGGTCCGGCACCGTCGCACTGGCTGCGACCGCGGCGACACTGGCCGCACTCACCGGTGACCGGGCACTCCGGGACGCCGCGACGCGGCTCGTTGCCGACCGTGCACGCACCGGTACCGAGCGGCCGCTCGGCCACGCCGACGCCCTCGGGGTCGCGCTCGCCCTGCAGCGTCCCTCGCGTGAGGTCGTCGTCGTGTCCGGGCACGACGACCCGATGCGGCGGACCGGCCTCGCCGCCCGCCGGCCGGGCACCGTGGTCGCGACCGTGACCCCGGACCAGGCACGGGCGTGGGCCGCCGCCGGGTTCTCGCTGTTCGCCGAGCGGGACAGCGCAGCACCAGCCGCCTACGTCTGCCACGACCACGTCTGTGCGTTGCCGGCCCGGAGCGACGCCGCGCTCGCCGAGCAGCTCCGCTGACGACAGCCGCCGCACGGACCGTTATCCTGGAATGCTCATGTCTGCCACGCCCGTCATCACGTACCCGCCCGAACTGCCGGTGTCGCAGCGGCGGGACGACATCGCCGCCGCGATCCGTGACCACCAGGTCGTCATCGTCGCCGGTGCCACGGGCTCGGGCAAGACGACGCAGCTGCCGAAGATCTGCCTGGAGCTCGGCCGCGAGTCGATCGGGCACACCCAGCCCCGCCGGATCGCCGCCCGCACCATCGCCGAGCGCGTGTCGGAGGAGCTCGGCAGCGAACTGGGCGACCTGGTCGGCTACCAGGTGCGGTTCACCGACAAGGTGAGCGGCAACACCCGGATCAAGCTCATGACCGACGGGATCCTCCTCAACGAGATCCACTTCGACCGTGACCTGGAGCGCTACGACACGATCATCATCGACGAGGCCCACGAGCGCTCGCTGACGATCGACTTCCTGCTCGGGTACCTGAAGCGGCTGCTCCCCCGGCGCCCCGACCTCAAGGTCATCATCACGAGTGCGACGATCGACCCGGAGTCGTTCTCGCAGCACTTCGGCGGCGCACCGATCATCGAGGTGTCCGGCCGGACGTACCCGGTCGAGATCCGCTACCGGCCGCTCGTCGCCGACGACGCGGCGGACGGTGACACCGGTGCGGACGAGGGCGACGACACCGACCCGCGGACCGACGACAGCGGTGGCCGCGGTGGGAGCGCGGACGACCGCGACGTGCTCCAGGGCATCACCGACGCGCTCGACGAACTCGCGCGCGAGGACCCGGGCGACGTCCTCGTGTTCCTGTCGGGCGAGAACGAGATCCGCGACGCGCAGGAGGCGATCGAGGGCAAGCGCTACCCGGGCACCGAGGTCCTGCCGCTCTACGGCCGACTCTCCGCCGCCGACCAGCACCGCGTGTTCGAGCGCCGAACCACCCCGGGTGTCCGTCGCCGCGTCGTCCTCGCCACGAACGTGGCGGAGACCTCCCTGACGGTGCCGGGCATCAAGTACGTGATCGACACCGGTACCGCCCGCATCTCCCGGTACTCCCCGCGGGCGAAGGTGCAGCGGCTGCCGATCGAGGCGATCAGCCAGGCGAGCGCGAACCAGCGCTCCGGACGCGCGGGTCGCACCAGCGCGGGCATCGCGGTCCGGCTCTACTCCGAGGACGACTTCACGCGCCGTCCGGAGTTCACCGACCCCGAGATCCTCCGCACGAACCTCGCGGCGGTCATCCTGCAGATGATCTCCCTCGGCTTCGGCGACATCGAACGCTTCCCGTTCCTGCAGCCGCCGGACTCCCGGGGCGTCAAGGACGGCCTCGACCTGCTGCGGGAGCTCCGCGCGGTCGACCGCGACGGCCGGATCACCAGGTCGGGCCGACAGCTCACCCGGTTGCCGATCGACCCGCGGCTCGGCCGGATGGTGCTCGAGGCCGGTCGCCAGGGCGTCGGGCGCGAGGTCATCGCGATCGTCAGCGCCCTGAGCATCCAGGACCCACGTGAACGACCGCTCGAGAAGCGTGCCCACGCCGACCAGCTGCACGCCCGGTTCGCCGACCCGACGAGCGACTTCCTCACCCTGCTCAACCTCTGGAACCACATCGAGGACAAGCAGGAGGAGCTGTCGTCGAGCGCGTTCCGCCGCCTGTGCAAGGCCGAGTTCCTCAACTACTTGCGGATCCGCGAGTGGCAGGACCTGTACCGGCAGCTGTCCCGCGCCGCGAAGCAGGTCGACGTGCGGGTGGGCCAGTCGCGCTCCGAGGACGGCGACGCGGTGCACCGTTCGCTGCTCGCCGGGCTCCTCAGCCAGATCGGGCTGCGGGACAAGGAGAAGCGCGACTACCTCGGCGCGCGCAACGTCCGGTTCGTGGTGTTCCCGGGCAGCGTCCTGGCGAAGAAGCAGCCCGACGCCGTGATGGCCGCCGAGCTCGTCGAGACGAGTCGGCTGTTCGCCCGGACCGTCGGCCGGATCGACCCCGCGTGGGTCGAGCCGCTCGCCGGTGACCTGCTCAAGCGCACCTACGGCGAGCCGCACTGGGAGAAGAAGCAGGGTGCGGTCGTCGCGTACGAGCGCGTGACGCTGTTCGGTGTCCCGATCGTGCAGCGTCGCCGCGTGCAGTACGGGCGCGTCGACCCCGAGCACTCGCGCGAGCTGTTCATCCGCCACGCCCTGGTCGAGGGCGAGTGGGACGCGCAGCAGGCCTTCGACCGCGCGAACCGGAAGCTCCGTCGCGAGCTCGAGCAGCTCGAGGAGCGCACCCGCCGTCGCGACATCCTGTTCGACGACGAGCGTGTGTACGAGTTCTACGACGCACGGATCCCTGCGGACGTCGCCACCACCCGCGACTTCGAGGGGTGGTGGCGGACGACCCGTCGCGAGCAGCCGGACCTGCTCACGATGCGGCGGCAGGACCTGCTCGACGAGGACGCCGCCGAGGCCGCCCAGGACGAGCAGGAGTACCCGACGCAGTGGCGTTCCGGTGACCAGCGCCTGGCGATCAAGTACCGCTTCGAGCCGGGCGCGCAGGACGACGGCGTCAGCGTGCAGGTGCCGCTCGCGCTGCTCCCCCGCATGCGCGAGGAGGGCTTCGACTGGCAGGTCCGTGGCCTGCGGAAGGAACTCGTCACCGCACTCATCAAGTCGCTGCCGAAGCAGATCCGGAAGAACGTCGTCCCCGCTGCCGACTGGGCCGAGAAGATCGTCGCCGAACTGCCCGACGACGCTCCGACCGAGCCGACGGAGTCCTTCCGCGCGACCCTCGCCGCGGCGATCCAACGGATGACGTACGTGCCGGTGACCGAGGCCGACTTCGACCTGTCCCGGGTGCCGGCGCACCTGCTGCCCACCTGGGCGGTCGTCGACGAGCGCGGCCGTCGGGTCGAGTCCGGCAAGGACCTCGCGGCCCTCCAGACGAAGCTGAAGGACCGGACGCAGCAGAGCGTCGCCTCCGCGACGGCGAGGGCAGCGGCCCGGCCGGGAGGCGCGGCGCGCGTCGCCGGGGCCTCCTCCGGCACGCAGGTGGAACGCTCCGGCCTCACCGCCTGGCCGTCCGACGACCTGCCGCAGGTCCTCGACACGAAGCAGGCCGGTGGCGTGATCCGTGCCTACCCGTCGCTGGTCGAGGAGGGCGACGGTCCGAAGGCGACGGTCGGTGTCCGCCTCCTGGCGACGCCCGGTGACCGCGCTGTGCGCATGCCCGCCGGCGTCCGTCGGCTCGTCATGCACGCCGTGCCCTCGCCGGTGTCGTACGTGCAGTCGCACCTCACGGCGCAGGAGAAGCTCGCGCTGGCCGCGAGCCCGTACGCGTCGACCGCGGCGCTGTTCGACGACGTGCTGGCCGCCGTCGTGGACGCGGGCATCCGACGCACCCACCCCGACGGCCTGGTCTTCACGAAGGCCGACTTCGAGGCGGTCCGCGATGCCGTGTCCGCCACCGTCGTCGACACGATGTTCACCGCCGTGTCCGAGGTCGCCGCCGTGCTCACCGCGCAGCGGGCGGCCGACAAGGCGATGAAGCAGGCGAACTCGATGGCGCTCCTGCCGGCGCTCACCGACATGCGCCAGCAGGTGGAGCGCCTGGTCTTCCCGGGCTTCGTCGCCGTCGCCGGGCTCGACCGGCTCCGGCGGATCCGGGTGTACCTGCGGGGTGTCGAGGCCCGCGTGCAGAAGCTCCTGCAGAACCCCGGACGTGACGCCACGTGGATGCGTGAGGTCACGGTCGCCACCGACCGCTACACCGACGCCGGTGGCGTGTTCCCGCCGTCGGTCGGTGCGCATCCCGAGCTCGTGCACGCACGGTGGATGCTCGAGGAGTTCCGCCTGAGCCTGTTCGCCCAGGAGCTCGGCACCGCCGAGACGGTCTCGCTGCAGCGGATCACGAAGACCCTGGCCGCCGCCCGCTGACGGGGCTCAGCCGAGGTCGGCGGCTCCGGTGGCCGGATCCTCGACGGAGGGCCCCTCGACGGCCAGCCCCTCGACCACGGTGACGTTCGGCAGCGCCGCCAGGGTCCGCCCGGGCAGGAACACCTTCGCCCCGCGGAGCCCGGCACCCACGACGACCTCCGGAGCACCGAGCACGCGGGCATCGACGTACACCGGCCAGTCCGCTGGCAACCCGATCGGGGTGATCCCGCCGTACTCCATGCCGGTCAGCTCGACCGCCTGGTCCATCGGCGCGAAGCTCGCCTTGCGGACGTCCAGCAGCTTCTTCACGACCCGGTTCACGTCGAGCTTCGTCGACGCGAGCACCACGCACGCCGCGTGGCGGACCTCGTCGCCGCGCTTCCCCACGACGACGATGCAGTTCGCGCCGCCCTCGAGCGGGTAGCCGTACGCCTCGGAGAAGGCTGCGGTGTCGGCAAGGGCCGGGTCGATCGGCGCCGCCTGGATCGTCGACAGCAGGTCGCTCGGCAGTGCGACGAGCGCCTGGGCGACGGGGATCGCGAGGAACCCGGTGGCGACGAGGGCAGGGGAACGGTCGAGCGTCGGCATGCCCCGAGCCTAGGGAGCAGCCGACGGACGGGCGATCAGGCGGTCAGGCGCGCTCGTCGATCGACCGGGCTCCCGGCACGGGCGGCGCCGGGTCGTCCGAAGCCTCCGGGTCGTCCGCCCGTGCCCACTTCACCGTCCACCGGACCAGCGGCTGCACGCGGTCCCACGCCGCGGTGATGTCGTCGAGGGAGCTCTCCAGCGGCAGGTGCACGAGCGCCGCGTAGTGCTGCATCCGGAGCAGGTCGATCCGCGGGTGGTCCACGTCGTACCCGCGCGGGGCGGTCTTCAGCGGCGGTCCGGCCAGCTCGTACCCGGCATCGGTCAGTTCGTCGAGCTCACGCTGCAGCGCGGCCGCGGCCTGCGGGTGCTCGTCGATGGTGGTGCGCGCTGCCCGCAGCTGTGCGCGGGACGGTTCGTAGAGTCCACCGCCGACCTGCAACCCGTCCGCTCCGGCACTGAGGTACGTGCCGCCCGCGGTGAGACCGGTGTCCTCGCGGTAGGGCCGCTCGTCCGGCGTGAAGCGCAGGTCGCGGTGCTGCCGGAGCACCCGTCCGGCACCGTAGCGGCGCTCGGCCTCGTGCAGGAGCGCCTCCATCGGCTCCTGCACGTGCCGTTCCCAGTCGTCGCGGTGCTCCTCGAACCACGACTTCTCGTTGTGCGCGGCGAGCCCGCGGAAGAACGTCGCGAGCGCTGGTGAGAACGGC
The DNA here is from genome assembly GCF_045370965.1 of Curtobacterium sp. 179-B 9B NHS. Classification (NCBI taxonomy): domain Bacteria; kingdom Bacillati; phylum Actinomycetota; class Actinomycetes; order Micrococcales; family Microbacteriaceae; genus Curtobacterium; species Curtobacterium sp. 179-B 9B NHS. The sequence goes on along the minus strand of NZ_JBIQDQ010000021.1, from coordinate 12,271 downwards.
GTCGAGGGCATGCACCACTGAACCGCCGTCCGGTGCACGCGCGTCGGGAGTCCGGGGGACGAGACTGGCCGGGTGGACCGACTCCGACCGATCGACCTCGACCAGTGGCCCCGCGCCGAGCACTTCGCGCACTACCGGCGGGAGCCCTGTGCGTGGGAGATGACCGTGGAGGTCGACGTCACCGCCTTCGTCGACGCCGCCCGGGCCGCCGGCGCGAAGACGTACCCGTCCCAGATCTGGGTGCTCGCGACGGTCGTGAACCGGCACGACGAGTTCCGGATGCAGCTCACCGAGGAGGGCCGGCCCGCGGTGTGGGACGTGGTGCACCCGACCTTCACCGTCTTCCACCGCGACACCGAGACCTTCTCGGTGCTCGTCACCGAGTACGACCCCGACGCACGGGCGTTCCACGACGCCGTGGTCGCCACGACCGAGCGGTACCGCGACGACCACCGCATGTTCCCGCAGGGCACCGGTCGCACCGACCTCTTCGACGTCTCGACGCTCCCCCGCACGTCGTTCACCGGCTTCGCGCTGCACCTGACGGGCGCCGAGGACCACCTGGCGCCCGTGATCACGCTCGGGCGCTACCGACAGGTGGACGGACGCACCCGCATGCCGATGGCGCTCCGGATCAACCACGCGGCGGTGGACGGCTTCCACGCCTCGCGCTTCGTCACCGAGGTCGAGGCGCTCTTCGCCGACCCGTCCTGGCTCGGCTGACCAGCACCGCGATCCGCTCGTCCCCGTCCCCCGGACGCACACCCGACGAGCACTGGCCGAGAGCACCGTGGCCGGCATGCACGACGACGAACTCACCGCCCTCGCGGTCTCTCGCGCCCTCGACAACGTCCACGACGGTGGCAAGCCCTTCGCCTGCCTGATCGTCCGCGACGGCGAGGTCGTGGTCGAAGCCGTCAACCACGTCGCCCAGACCGGCGACCCGACCGCGCACGCCGAGATCCGCGCGATCCGCGCCGCCGCCGAGCAGGGCATCACCGACCTCACCGGCCACGAGGTGTTCGTCACCGCGTACCCGTGCCCGATGTGCCTCGGCGCGCTGTACTACGCCCAGCCGGACCGCGTGGTCTTCGCCGCGACGCGGGAGCAGGAGGGCGAGCACTACGAGGACGGCAACCGCCTGATGACGCTCGCCACCTTCTACGACGAGTACGCGAAGCCCGTCACGGAGCGCGCCCTGCCGAGCGAGCAGGGCCGGGTCGACGACCCGACGGCCCCGTTCCGCGAGTGGACCGCCCGCCACCCGTCCTGACCGGACGCCCGCCCGCCCGCCACGGATGGGACCGTACGACGGGTTGTCACCACGCGACGCGCGTGACCCGGTGACGGACGGGAGGCCCGTGGCGACGCCGCCACGGGCCTTCCCTCCGTCACGGATCGCGACCCGGCTGCCGTGGCCGGGCCTTCAGGGAGCCGGCGTCAGCCGGTAGAGCACCTGCGGACGGCCTCGACGGCCGTACCGGTGCGCCAGGTCGATGGCGCCCGTCGCGACGAGGTGGTCGAGGTACCGGCGGGCGGTGGCCCGCGAGGTGCCCGTCGCTGCCGCGACCTCGTCGACCGAGCGGGCGACCACGGGGTCGAGCGCCGTCACGACCCGACCGAGCGTGGTGGCGCTGACGCCCTTCGGGAGGGCGTCCTCGGGCGCTCTCGTCGCCGTGCGGTCGGGTCCGACCACGCGCACCGATCCGGTGGCGAGCAGCCGGTCGACGTCGCCCTGCCCCATCGGGACGTCGCGCTGCGCGTCCTCGCGGGACCGACGTTCGGCCGCGTAGGCGCGGAGCCGGTCCTGCAGGGCCTCGCGGTCGAACGGCTTCAGCAGGTACCCGACCGGGTGCGCGGCGAGCGCCTGCCGGACGGTGACTTGGTCGCGGGACGAGCTGACGACCAGCACGTCGGTGTCGTCGACGCCGGCGACGTGCATGCGGTGCAGGACCTCGATGCCGCTGATGTCGGGCAGGCGCATGTCGAGCAGCACGAGGTCGACCCCGCGCTCCACGGATGCCAGCGCGGCGCCGCCGGACGCGACCGCCCCGACGACGGCGAACCCCTCGGTCGCGGCCACCCACCGGGTGTGGAGTGCGCGAGCGCCGGCGTCGTCGTCGACCACGAGCACGCGGAGCGCCGCCGTCACGATCCCGCCGCCATCTCGACGTCGAGCCGGGCACCGCCGAGCGCTGCCGACCGTCCGACGACCACGGATCCGCCGCGGTCGGTGGCGGTGCGTCGGACGAGTGCCAGGCCGATGCCGCGCCCGAGGCCGCTCTCGTCGGTCTTCGACGACCACCCGCGGGTCAGCACGCGGTGCGCGTCGGCCGGGTCGATGCCCGGTCCGTCGTCCTCGACCGTCACCGTCACACGCCCGTCATGCGAGCCGATGGTGCAGCTGACGGTGGCCGCCCCGGCCTCGGCGGCGTTCCGGCACAGGTTGGCGACGACCAGCAGCACCGCGTCGTCGAGCACGACGTCGTCGGCGATCCGGAGGTCGAGCGTGGTCCCGGCCACGGCGAGTTCCGAGCGCACCGCCGCGACCGACGCCGTCGCCACCGCACCGCGGCGCGGCGACCCGGCACCGCCGCCGCTGGTCAACCCGGGTGCCACGGCGTCGATGTAGGCCATCGCGTCCTCGTCGTCCCCCTGTTCGACCAGTCCGCGCACCACGTGCAGACGGGTGCCGAACTCGTGTGCCTGCTCGCGCAGCGCCTCGGTCGTCCACCGGACCTGCCGGCTCTCCGCGTCGACCGCGTCGGCTCGGCGGAGCCGTCGGGCGATCACGAGTGAGAGGAGCACGCTCGCGAGCGTCGCCGCGACGAGCGCGCCGGTGCTCCACGGCAGCAGGGTGCCGAGTGCCCGTTCCCGGTCGGCCGCGATCGTCGACTCGAGCACGCCGACCGCCACGACGCCGACGACCTCGCCGTCCGCGTCGACGACGGGCACCTTCGCACGCAGGGTCGTCCCGGACGGGCCGGTCTCGGTGCCGACGAACTCCGCACCGCGGAGCACGGGCGCGATCGTCGTCTCGACGGGCTCACCGCGTTCCGCCGGGTCCGGATGGGTGATCCGCACGCCGTCGTCGTCGGTGACCACGACGTACGAGACGCCGGCGGCACCCTCGACGAGCGTCGCGATCGGTTGCAGTGCCGCGGTGGCAGAGACGAGGTCGTCGGCGTCGGCGAGCGCGCCGGGTGTGCCCCGGTCGGCGACCGACGCCACCGCGTCCCGCACCTCGGGCAGGTCGGCCAGGCTCGACGCGACGCCGGACACCTGGTCGACCACGGACGTGCGGATGGCGCGCTCCTGCACCACGGCCGCGACCCCGGTCGTGACACCCGTCGCCGCGAGCACGATGACGCTCGGCAGCGCGAGCACCGCGGTCCGCCGCAACCGCCCGAGACGAGCCCTGGTCACCGTGGCGTCCCCCTTCGGCCGCGACGCCGTGAGCGTCAATGAGCACATCTCCGCCGCCGGGTGCTCGCCCGGTCGGCGGCTGCCATCGTACTTCTCGACCTGCGGCACGACGACGTGCGCAGGAGGGAGCCAGCAATGCCAGAGCAACCAGTGCAGCCGGAGCAACCCGTGCCCGCGGAGCAACCAGTGCCGGAGCAGCCGACGACGGGGACGCCGGGTCCGCCGCGTGCCCGTCGCCCCGTCGCACGCGTGGTCGGGACAGCCGTCGCCGCGGTGTCCATCGCGGTCGCGGCCTTCGGCTCGGTGACGTCGGCAGCGGCCGGAGGTGACCCGACCCGGTCGGTGACCCTCGTGGCGCCGGCGGCGGCCGGCGGCGGTTGGGACGGCGTCGCACGGTCCATGCAGCAGGCGCAGCGCGCGAACGGCATCGTCAACTCGGTCCAGGTGGTCAACATGCCGGGCGCCGGTGGCACCATCGCGCTCGGGAACGTCGCTCGGCTCGCCGGACAGACGGACACGCTGCTCGTCGGCGGGACGGGGCTCCTCGCGGCCGAGATCCAGTTCGGTTCCGCGGTCACCCACGACGACATCACGCCGCTCGCGGTCACCGTCGAGGAGTACGACGTCATCGTCGTCCCCGCCGACTCGCCGTACGAGACGCTCGACGACCTCGTCAGCGCCTGGCGCGAGCGCCCCGGCTCGGTGCCGTGGACGGGCGGCGGCTCGTTCGACCAGCTCGTCGTCACCGACCTCGCCGTCTCGGCCGGGATCGACCCGAAGGACACGAACTACATCCCGTCGGACGGCGGTGGCGAGGCCATCCAGGCGCTCCTCAACGGCACGGCGGCGGCGGCCTCGGGCGGGTACCCGGACAACATCGACCAGATCGAGTCCGGTCGTCTGCGCGCACTCGCGCTCGTCGCGGCGGAGCCGGTCGAGGGCATCGACATCCCCACCGCGGTCGAGCAGGGGCACGACGTCACGCTGACGAACTGGCGCGAGATCGCTGCACCGGGCGGACTCGACGACGAGCAGCGGGCGCAGCTGACCGACATCGTGCTGGACACGCTCGACACCCCCGAGTGGGCGGACGCCATGGAGCGGTACCACTGGACCGAGCGGATCATCACGGGTGACGAGCTCGACGCGTTCATCGACGAGGAGCGCGAGCGCATCACCGGGCTGTACGAGGAGCTGGGCCGATGACCCGTCCGAGCAACCCCACGTCGTCCTCCGCGGTCGTCGGACAGCGGCTCACGCTGCGGGCCGACCCCGGCCGCGTCGCCGCGGTGGCGAAGGAGCTGACCACCCCGGCGCTCTTCACCGCCTTCGCGGTCTACCTCGTCGTCGGCATCGTCACGATGGAGGTCCCCGACGGAACCGCGTTCCCCGGGCCCGCGGTGTTCCCCGGCATCGTCGCCGCCGCACTCCTGCTGCTGGCCGCCCTGCTGGTCGTCCGGTCCGTCCGGGCTGCGCGCGGCCGACGGGTCGGGTCCGACGGCACACCGTCGGAGGCCCGCACCGACACCGCCGTCCGCACCGACGCGCACACCGCCGCCGACACCGACACGACCGGCACCTCGGTCGAGCAGCGCTCGGTCCGCGTCGACTGGCGCTCCCTGGCCTGGGTGGTCCTGTCCTTCGCCGCCTTCGCCCTGCTGCTCGGCGTGCTCGGGTGGATCGTCGGTGCCGGACTGCTCTTCCTCGGTGTCGCGAAGGGGCTCGGCGCCCCGGGGTGGCTGCGTCCGCTCGTCGTCGGGCTGACGGTGAGCGCGATCAGCTACATCGCCTTCGACATGCTGCTCGACCTGTCGCTGCCCTCGGGCATCGTCGGATGGGAGTTCTGACGTGGACGTGCTCGGTCTCCTCGGTGACGGCTTCGCCGGCGCCCTGACCCCCGCCAACCTGCTCTGGGTCGTCGTCGGGTGCCTCCTCGGCACCGCGGTCGGCGTCCTCCCCGGCCTCGGCTCGTCGATGGCGGTGGCGCTGCTGCTGCCCGTGACGTTCTCGCTCGACCCGACCGCGGCGTTCATCATGTTCGCCGGCGTCTACTTCGGCGGGCTCTTCGGTGACTCCACCATGGGCATCCTGATGAACACGCCGGGCCAGGCCTCGGCCATCGCCTCGACGTTCGAGGGCCACAAGATGGCGCTGAACGGACGAGCGGCCCAGGCACTCGCGACGGCCGCGATCGGCGCGTTCGTCGGCGGCATGATCGCCTCGGTCCTGGTCGTGTTCCTCGCACCGGCACTCGCGTCGTTCTCGTCGAGCTTCGGACCGGCGGAGTTCTTCGCCCTCGCACTGTTCGCGTTCGTCACGACGTCGTCGGTCGTCACCGACGACGCGCTGAAGGGCCTCGGCTCGCTGTGCCTCGGTCTCGGCATCGCGGTGATCGGCGTCGACGGCATCTCGGGTGCACCGCGCTTCACGATGGGCGTGCCCGAGCTCTTCGACGGCATCTCGCTCGTCACGGTGACGGTCGCGGTCCTCGCGCTCGGCGAGGTCATCTACGTCGCGTGCCTGGCCCGACACCTGAAGGACGGCCGGATGGTGCAGGCGACCGGACGCCCGTGGCTCTCGAAGCGGGAACTGCGCGAGGCGGCCCCCGCCTGGCTGCGGGGCACCGCGATCGGGCTGCCCTTCGGCGTCGTGCCCGCCGGCGGGTCGGAGATCCCGACCTTCCTGGCGTTCGGGCTCGAGAAGCGTCTCGACGCCCGCCGGAAGGACCCGCAGTTCGGCACGGGTGCGATCCGCGGCCTGGCGGCACCCGAGGCAGCCGGCAACTCCACGACCGGCATGGCGATGGGTGCGCTGCTGTCCCTCGGTCTGCCGGTGTCGGCGACCGCCGCGATCATGCTCGCCGCGTTCCGCCAGTACGGCCTGCAGCCGGGTCCGCTGCTCTTCGACCGGTCCCCCGACCTGGTCTGGGCGCTGCTGGCGTCGTTCTTCATCGCGATGGTGGTGCTGCTCGTCATCAACCTCCCGTTCGCGATGCTGTGGGCGAAGCTGCTCCGGATCCCGCGGGCGTACCTCTACGCGGGCATCGCCGTCTTCTGCGGGCTCGGCATCTACGCGACGAGCGGTTCGGTCTTCGACCTGCTCATGCTGCTCGGCATCGGCCTCGTCGGGTTCCTCATGCGGGCCCTCGACATCCCGCTCGCACCGCTCATCATCGGGATGGTGCTCGGTCCGCTCGCCGAGACGAGCCTGCGGGACGCAGCGCTGAGCGCCGACGGGGACTTCTCGGTGCTGGTGGCCGGCCCCATCCCGATCGTGCTCTACGCGGTGCTGGCGGTCGTGGTCGCGGTCACGGTGACCGGCCGCGTCCGCGCCCGCCGAGCGGCACGGCGCGAGCTGGTCGACGCGTAGCCACGACCGAGCGTCGCCGGCCCGCGGCACGCGGTCCGGGTCGGACCCGCCCCGTGTCGGACGGGCGGCACGGGGCGGTCCTGCACCGCACCTCCCGTCCGACACCGCGACGGACGGGAGGCACGTGGCGGCACCGCACCGCGCCTCCCGTCCGCCGGGCGGCGCGCTACGCTCGTCCCGATGCGCGCGACCGTGCGGGACGTGGCGGCCCTCGCCGGGGTCTCCCCGAAGACCGTCTCCAACGTGGTGAACGGCGGCGTGCCCGTGCGGCCGGCGACACGGGAGCGGGTCGAGCGCGCGGTCGCCGAGCTCGGCTACGTGCCGAACCTGTCCGCGCGCGGCCTGCGCAACGGACGCTCCGGCGCGATCGCCCTGACGCTGCCCGAGCTCGGCAGCGCCTACTCGGCCGAGCTCGCCCAGTGGTTCGTCGAACTCGCCCGCGAGCGCGGCTGGACGGTGCAGCTCGACCAGACCGGACACGACCCGGGACGTGAGCGGGACCTCGTCTCCCGGGCCCGGGCCCACCTGGTGGACGGCCTCGTGCTCAACCCGGTGTCGCTCAGCGCGAGCGTCCTGGCCGAGACCGAGGGGCTCCCGCCGACCGTCGTCATCGGCGAGGTCGAACCGGAGCACGTCGACCAGGTGCACGTGGACAGCCGCCGTGCCGCACGCGAGGTCACGACCCACCTGCTCGACCGCGGGCACCGTCGGATCGCGGTCGTCGGAGCCGCCCGTCCGACGGACGCCACCGCCACGAGCGAGCTGCGCGACCAGGGTCACGCGGATGCGCTCGGCGCGGTCGGCCTCGAGGTCGACCCCGCCCTGCGCGTGCCGCTGCCGACGTGGTCGACGAGTGCGGCGGCGGCGGGGTTCGCGACCTGGCTGGACGCGCACCCGCTGCCGGACGCGGTGTTCGCGTACACGGACTCGATCGCCTTCGGCGTGCTGCACGTCCTGGCGGCACGGGGTGTCCACGTGCCGGAGCAGGTCAGCGTCGTGGGGTTCGACGACGTCGACGCCGCAGCCTTCGCGATCCCGGCGCTGACGACGGTGTCGTTCGACCGGCGGGCCTTCGCCACGGCGGCGCTCGACCTGCTCACCCGACGCATCGCCGACCCGACGGCCGCTCCGGAGACCGTCGTCGTGCCGCACCGGATCGTCGAGCGCGCGAGCGTCGCCGCCCGCTGACCAGCCGGCAGCCGTCGCGCGTCCGTCGCGCGGCCGTCGCGGTGCTGGACCGTCCTGTCGACAGGCCCGGGTACCGTGCGCCGCATGAGTGCCGACGACCCCGCGATGCCCGTGCTGACCGCGACCGTCCTGCAGTCCCCCGACCCGGTGCGCCTCGCGCGGTTCTGGGGTGCGCTGACCGGGTGGACCGTGCACGAGGACGGTCCGACCTGGCTGCGGGTGCGCCCGGCCGACGGCGGGGTCGGGCTCTCGGTGCAGTACGACGACGCCTACGAGGCACCGACCTGGCCCCCGGTCACGGGGACGCAGGGCATGCAGCTGCACCTCGACCTGCAGGTGGAGGACCTCCACGCCGCGACCGCCCGCGCGCTCGAGCTCGGTGCGACCGAGGCGGACTTCCAGCCCCAGGACGACGTGCGGGTGCTCCTCGACCCCGACGGGCACCCCTTCTGCCTGTTCCTGCCCGGCGCCTGACCGCGGCGGCGGCGGCGCGGCACGGCCCCGAGACTCGGCCAGGCGGACGAGACTCGCGGGCCCCGGGGAGGAACGTGTCCGTCAGCGCGAGTCTCGCGCACGGCCGCCGCAGGGCCGCGCTCGGCTCAGCCCGCTGTGCCCGGGCCCGCGGCCGCGTCGAGCACGACCTCGCGGGTCTGCTGCGCGCCGAGGATCCGGAAGTGCCCGCCGACGGGCACGCGCACGTTCGTGGCCCCGGCGAGCTCGCTGCCTCCCGGGATGAGCGTGTCGAAGACCCCGTAGACGGACGTGATCCGGGCGTTCACGGCGAGGTCGCGTCCGAGCGCTGCGAGCACCGGGTCCGCCGCACGGAAGGCCCGCAGGTGCGGCACGGGCGCCAGCCGGGCGTACACGGACCCGCCGAACGGCGTCGACACCGCCACCATCCGGTCGATGCGCTCCCCCTCGGGCAGGGTCATCGCGTACTTGCCGATCAGACCGCCCTTGCTGTGCGCGACGACCAGCACCCCACGGAGGTCGTGCTCGTCGAGGTACGCCAGGACCTCGCGCGCCGACTCCGGCACGGGACGCAGATTGTGCCGCAGGACGGGCAGCACGTGCACCGGGTGTCCGGCGTCGTGCAGGGCGTCCATCAGCGGGCGCATGAAGTGCCAGGTCTCGTAGACGCCGGGCACGACGACGACCGGCTGGCCGTCACCGGTCCGGTAGTCATCGGCGGTCGTCGGTCCGGTGCTCCGCAGCTGCCACCGCGCGGCGTACCACCAGTCGAGGGCGGCCCACCAGGCGCGACGCAGCAGCGGCACACGGCCGGGAGGCACGGCCGCCGTCCCCGACGCCGCTCCCGTCCCCGGGGTGGTCCGGTCCGTCACCGTGCCGGCCCCGTCGTGGTGTCACCGGTCGACGGGCCACCGGTTGCGAGGTCCTCGACGGTCTGCACCCGCCGGAACTCGTCGACCAGCCGCGCGAACGCGACGGGCTGCCGGTCCTGCACGTGGTGACCGCCGGGGAGCTCGACCAGGACACCCCGACGCGCTGCGACCGCGAGCGCAGCAGCCCAGTCCCGTCGCCCGATCGGGTCGCGGTCGCCGCGCACGACGAGCACCGGCTGCGGGAGCTCCGGGACGGTGTCCTCGAGCCGGTAACGGAGCATCGGTCGGAGCTGCCGGACGTACTGCCGCAGGCTCCGCAGGTAGTCGGTGAGCACGACGAGGTTCATCCGCGGGTCCTCGACGAGGCAGTCGCGTCCGAGGTCCGTCGCCTGCTGCAGCAGCGTCCGCCGCGCCGGGTCCACGACGGGCCCGACCAGGACGACCGCGGTCACCGTCTCGGCGTGCCGACGGGCTGCCTCGACGACGACCTGGGTGCCCATCGACTGGCCGACGAGCACGAGGTCCCCGACGCCCCGCGACCGGACGGCTTCGACCACCAGGTCGCCGAGCTCCTGCAGGTCGAGCGGGCGGCCTGCCGGGGGGAGCCCGCCGAAACCCGGCAGGTCGACCGCGATCGTGCGGTGGGTGCGGGCGAGGTGGCGCTGCGTCCGGTCGAAGGAGCGGTGCGACATGCCGATGCCGTGCACGAGGACGACCGTCGGCGCGAGCGTGTCGTGCAGCCGCCCGGCCGGCGCGAGGGTCCGGAGCCGCACGGACAGCCCACCGACCTCGAAGGACTCCACCCGTGCGCGCACGGTGCGAACCTACCCGGCGCTCCCCGGCGCGGGGTCAGCCTGATCGGCACGCACCTCTCGACGCGGGGTCGCCGCGGCCCTATGCTCCGCAGCATGCGCAAGGTGACCTCGGGGCTGTTCGCATCGGTCGACGGTGTGGTGCAGGACCCGTACGAGTTCCAGTACGACTCGTTCGACGCCGAGCTCGGGACCGCCATGACGGCGTGGATGGAGCGGACCGAGACGGTGTTGCTCGGCAAGCAGAGCTACCTGGAGTGGTCCGAGTGGTGGCCCCGGCACGAGGACGACCCGTTCGGCCGGTGGATCAACCCGATCGAGAAGCACGTCGCGTCGACCACCCTCGGTGACGACCTGACGTGGCAGAACGCGCACCGGATCCAGGGCGACGTCGACGACTTCGTCCGCGACCTCAAGGCCGGCGAGGGCGGCGACGTCGCGGTCACCGGCAGCGTCACGCTGGTGCGCCACCTGCTGTTCGCCGGACTCCTCGACGAGCTGCAGCTCATGGTGCACTCGGCGATCGCCGGAGCCGGGCGGCGGCTCTTCGAACCGACGGACCCGCCCACCCGCCTGCGCCTGGTGCAGAGCGTGGTGACCAGCAAGGGGAACGTGCTGAGCACCTACGCGCCGTTCGACGCCTGACGGCGGCGTGGCGTGCCTCCAGGCCGGACCGCGGGACCGCTCCATCGGCAGCCGGACGGGCAGGTGGACGGACGGGTGCCGAGACCGGCGTACCCTTCTGGGTGGCCGTCGACCGCACCACCCTGGAGAACACCATGTCCGAGGACACCCGCCCGCACGTCGTCATCGTCGGGGGTGGCTTCGCGGGGATCGCGGCCATGCGTGAACTCGCCGACGCGGACGTCCGGGTGACGCTCGTCGACCGCCACGTCTACAACATGTTCCAGCCGCTCATGTACCAGGTCGCCACCGGCGGCCTGAACGCGGGCGACGTGACGTACTTCCTGCGGAGCCTGCGGGCGAAGCAGTCGAACGCCGACTTCCGGCACGGGCTGCTCACCGGCATCGACACCGAGCACCGCATCGCGGAGATGTCGGACGGCGAGCACCTGCACTACGACTGGCTGATCCTGGCGAACGGCGTCAACACGAGCTACTTCGGCACCCCCGGTGCGTACGAGTACGCCTACTCGATGTACTCCCGCTCGCAGGCACTCCGCATCCGCGACGAGCTGTTCACCCGTCTCGAGCAGGCCGCGGCCCAGCAGGGTCCCGACGAGATCCGCGTGGTCATCGTCGGCGGCGGCGCGACCGGCGTCGAGATGGCCGGTGCCCTCGCCGAGCTCCGCGATCAGGCCCTCGTCGGTGCCTACCCGGAGATCGAGCGCGGCAACATCTCCATCACGCTGGTGCACCGCAGCGGTGAGCTGCTCAAGCCGTTCGCCCCGCGCCTCCGTCGGTACGCGGCCAAGGTCCTCCGGAAGCGAGGGGTCGTGCTCCGCCTGGACACGGGCGTCGCCGAGGTCAAGGAGGACGGGGTCGTCACCGCCTCGGGCGAGTTCATCCCCGCGTCGCAGGTCATCTGGGCCACCGGGGTCGCGGCGCACAAGGAGGTCTCCGGCTGGGGCCTGCCGCAGACCCACGGCGGTCGCATCCAGGTGAACGACGACCTGAGCGTCAAGGGCGTGGAGCGGATCTTCTCGGCCGGCGACATCGCGGCGCAGGACGACGCGCTCGCGCAGCTCGCCCAGCCCGCACTGCAGGGGGGCAAGCACGTCGCGCGCCAGGTGGTGCGGCTGCTCGACGGGAAGCCGACCGAGCACTTCAAGTACTTCGACAAGGGCACGATGGCGACCATCGGGACGAACGCCGCGGTGGCGCAGCTGCGCGGCGGCATCACGATGGTCGGCCCCGTGGCGTGGCTGGCGTGGGTCGCGGTGCACATCGCCTCGCTGCTCGGCAACGGCAACCGGCTGTCGACGCTCTCGCACTTCTTCGTCCGCTACCTGTGGTTCATGCGGAAGCGCTCGATCCCGATCGTCGGGGACGTCCGGCCGGTGCGCCCGAACGGCGACCGCGAGCCCGAGCCCTGGCAGATGCAGAAGGCCGAGTAGGCCGGCCGGGTCGGCCGCGGCCCGGCCCGGCCGGGCCGGCCGCCGGCCCGGCGCC
>NZ_JBIQDQ010000020.1:50284-51358 GCF_045370965.1 Curtobacterium sp. 179-B 9B NHS | reverse complement strand
TTAGTGTTGTCGTGGGCAGCGTCAGATGTTTATATTTTACTGGGCGGGCGGGGGGCGGGCCGGGCCGGGCAGCCCTGGCTCGGTTTCGGTCGCAAGACTTGCCGCTCAGGTTCGACTGCGACGGCAGGTCGTGCGCCCGCAACGACCGCGCGCGGCATGTCGTGCTACCGGGACGCAGGGGCTTCTCCCGCACGGGAGGCTCGGCTGCGGTCGTTCTCCACAGGTGCGCCCGCCTCTGGCTCGGGTGGTGTCGTACGCCTCCAGGATGCGAGCATGACCACTCCGCGCGCACTGCCGAACGGCCTCGCGGAACGGGCCTTCACCGTCGCACAAGCTCGTCGGTACGGCGAGGGTACGAGCCGCATGCGCCGCGCTGATCTCCGGCGCCCCGTCCACGGCGTCCGCGTGCCTCGCGACCGCGACGCGAGCCTGGTCGACTGCATCGCCCTGGTGCTCCGCCCCGACCAGCGGTTCAGCCACACGACCGCAGTCAGCGTGTGGGGAGCGCCGGCGCCGAGGGAACACCGCGAAGGGTCGCGGGTACACGTGGCGACCATCGGCGGAGGGAGCCTCATGCGGCGTCCGGGTGTCTTGGCCCATCGTGTGGCCGACGACGACACCGTCGAGCAGGACGGCCTCCCGGTCAGCACGCCGGCCCGCGCCTGGGCCGAGTGCGCGACCCTCTTCGACTTCCGAGCGCTCGTCGTCCTCGGCGACCACCTCGTCGGACGGGCGGGACTCGCCACGATCGAGGATCTCGCGCGTGCGCTCCGTCCCCGCGGGCACGGGGTCGTTCTCGCGCGGGCTGCACTCGATGCCGTGCGTCCGGGGAGCGAGTCACCCATGGAGACGCTGATCCGCCTCGACGTCGTTGATGCAGGCTTCCCGGAGCCCGAGCTCAACCACGAGGTGTTCGATGAGCGCGGTACGTTCCTCGGACGGGTGGACATGTGCTGGCCACAGCTCCGTATCGCGCTCGAGTACGACGGCGACCATCACCGCGAGCGCGACGTCTTCCGACACGATCAGCGCCGAGGCAACGGGTTCGCTGTCAACGGGTGGATCGTGGTGCAC
>NZ_JBIQDQ010000020.1:0-50184 GCF_045370965.1 Curtobacterium sp. 179-B 9B NHS | reverse complement strand
ATGTCGCTCGCTCCCACAGGTCCGCGCCGTGCTCCGGTCGCACGCCCTGCCGCCTGCGACCGTTCGAGTCGCACGACATGCCGCGTCGGCCGGAGTTGAGCGGCAAGCCGTGCGACCGCGAGCGCGACGTCTTCCGACACGATCAGCGCCGAGGCAACGGGTTCGCTGTCAACGGGTGGATCGTGGTGCACGCGACGGCTGCCGACGCGGCTCGACCTGCGGTGCTGTTCGAGCGACTCCGTCAAGCGTTCGCCGCCCGTTCCTGAGCCGGTCCGGCAGCTCTGATGTCGCTCGCTCCCACAGGTCCGCGCCGTGCTCCGGTCGCACGCCCTGCCGCCTGCGACCGTTCGAGTCGCACGACCTGCCGCCTGCGACCGTTCGAGTCGCACGACATGCCGCGTCGGCCGGAGTTGAGCGGCAAGCCGTGCGACCAGAACGGGCGGCGACGGCGGGCCGCCGGGCGGCGACGGCCGGGGCCGGCGCGTCAGGCGGCGGGGGACTTCGGGGTGGGGGTGTAGTCGCGGGGGAGCAGGGGGAGCCAGACGCGGAAGGTCGCGCCGCCGCCCTCGGTGTCGAACACCTCGACGGAGCCGTTGTGCGCGTGCACGATGCCCGACACGATCGCGAGACCGAGGCCGGAGCCGCCGGTGTCCCGCGCGCGCGAGGTGTCCGCCCGCCAGAAGCGCTGGAAGATCTTCTCGCGCAGCTGCGGCGGGATGCCCTCGCCGTGGTCGATGACGTCGATGTGGGCCATGCCGAGGTCGTCGTCCACGCCGATGCCGATCTCGATCGGGTCGTCGTGCTCGGTGAACCGCATGGCGTTGCCCATCAGGTTCGTCACGACCTGGCGGATCTTGTTCTCCTCGGCCAGGACGATCGGCGGACGGGCCGGCAGCACGACGGTCGGCAGGGGCGTGGTCTCGTCGGTCGGTACACCGCCCTCGACGCCCATGGCGCGGTTGCGGCGGGCACGGAGGCGCGCGATCGTCTGCCGCGAGAACGCGATCGGGCCGGTCGAGTTCGCCGACGGCGGGGAGACGGGCGTCTCGCCGGTGTCGATCTGGCCGAACGCACCCGGACGGACGGCCTGCGGCACGCTGACGCCCGTCACGGCGTCCTCGACGAGGACCTGGATCTCGCGGTCGGGGTTCGATGCCATGGTGTCGAGCGCCGAGTCGCGCGCGATGGCGACGAGGTCGACCGGGCCGAGCTCGAGCGGCTTCGACTCGTCGATGCGGGCGAGCTGGAGCAGGTCCTGCACGAGCAGGCCCATCCGCTGCGCTTCCTTCTCGATGCGGTCCATCGCCTGGGCGACGTCCTCCTCCTTGCGGAGCGCCCCCATCCGGTAGAGCTCGGCGTAGCCGCGGAGCGACACCAGCGGCGTGCGGAGCTCGTGGGAGGCGTCACCGACGAAGCGGCGCATCTGATCGATCGTCCGCTCGCGGTCCTCGAACGCGGAGTCGATCCGCTCGAGCATCGCGTTGAGCGAGCGGTTGAGACGACCGACCTCGGTGTTCGGGGTGTCGGCCTCGAGCCGCTGGTTGAAGTCACCGGCGGCGAACCGGGCGGCCGTGTCCTCCACGTCGCGCAGCGGGTCGAACGTGGCCGTCACGAGGAGCCGTGTCAGCATCGCGCCGAGCAGGATCACCGAGATGCCGAAGCCCAGGAAGATGATCGTGAAGCGGCCGATGGTCTTGTCGGTGTCGGCGCTCGACACGGCGACGAGCACGTACCCGGTCTCCGATGTGCCGCTCGACTGGTTCTGCAGCGACGCCGGGATGATCTGCGCGCGCCACTCGTGGTCGTGCTGGCTGTCGTACAGCGAGAACCGCTGCGAGCTCTGCGCCGCGGCGGAGAAGTCGAGCGAGCGGATGTCCGGCCGGCTGGAGGCACGGGTCTGGCAGATCTTGTCCCCGCGGGAGTCGTAGGCCGCGACGTAGGCGCTCTGCGACAGGACGATCGACAGCGTGCAGTACTGCTGGCCGTCGCTGATGTTCTGGCCCTCGAGCTGCTCGGACGTCTGCTTGACCGTGTTGTCGAGCTGCTGCATGAGGTACGTCGAGAGCACCGTCATGGTGCCGAGCCCCGCGACGAGCAGCCCGAGCGCGACGAGCAGCACCGTGATGCCGGTGATCTTGGTGCGGAGGGAGATCCCGTCCCACCAGTGGCTCATTCGCGTGTGCATGCTGCCCCAACGATAAGCGGCGACCGCCCGGTGAAACCGGACGGTCGCCGTGTGCCCGGCGTCAGGACGCCTTGGACGCCTTCAGCATGTAGCCGAACCCGCGCTTCGTCTGGATGATCGGCTCGGTCGAGTACTGGTCGAGCTTGCGGCGGAGGTACGAGATGTACGACTCGACGATGCCCGCGTCGCCGTTGAAGTCGTACTCCCACACGTGGTCGAGGATCTGCGCCTTCGACAGCACGCGGTTCGGGTTGAGCATCAGGTAGCGCAGGAGCTTGAACTCGGTCGGGGACAGCTCGATCTGCGCGTCGCCGATCGTGACCTCGTGCGTGTCCTGGTCCATCGTGAGCTCGCCGGCGCGGATGATCGCGTCCTCTTCGTCGTTCATGGTGCGACGGAGGATCGCCTTGATGCGCGCCACGATCTCGTCGAGCGAGAACGGCTTGGTGACGTAGTCGTCGCCGCCGACGGTGAGCCCGGTGATCTTGTCCTCGGTGTCGTCCTTCGCGGTGAGGAAGAGGATCGGCGACGTGTACCCGGACGAGCGGAGGCGCTTGGTGACGCCGAAGCCGTTCATGTCCGGGAGCATCACGTCGAGGATGATCAGGTCGGGCTCCTCCTCGAGCACGGCGGAGATCGCCTGGGCCCCGTTGCCGACCGCACGGACGGCGAACCCGGCGAAGCGCAACGAGGTCGTGAGGAGGTCGCGGATGTTCGGCTCGTCGTCGACGATCAGGATCTTGGGGCCATCGGTCATGGTCCCATCCTCTGACCGTTCCCTAGAGGTTTCCTGGGAGCGGGTCGTGTGGTGGCTACGCGGCCGCCAGCACCTGGTCGGCGTCGAGGATCGTGTACGCGTACCCCTGCTCGGCGAGGAAGCGCTGCCGGTTCTGCGCGAAGTCCTGGTCGACCGTGTCCCGCGTCACGAGCGTGTAGAACGACGCCGGCAGGCCGTCCTTGTTCGGGCGGAGCAACCGGCCGAGACGCTGCGCTTCCTCCTGTCGGGAGCCGAACGACCCGGACACCTGGATCGCCACGGTGGCGTCGGGGAGGTCCACCGAGAAGTTCGCGACCTTCGACACCACGAGCACGTCGATCGAGCCCTCGCGGAACGCCTGGAACAGCCGCTCTCGCTCGTCGACCGGTGTCGACCCGGTGATCTCGGCGGCGTCGAGTGACGCGGCGAGGTCGTCGAGCTGGTCGATGTACTGCCCGATCACCAGGATCTGCTCGCCGTGGTGCTTCTCGATGAGCTCGCGCACCACCGGGGTCTTCGCCGGCGAGGTCGCCGCCATGCGGTAGCGCTCGTCGTCACCCGACGCCGCGTACTCCAGGCGGTCCTGGTGGGGGAGGTCGATCCGCACCTCGTAGCAGGCCGCCGGGGAGATGTAGCCCTGCGCTTCGATCTCCTTCCACGGGGCGTCGTAGCGCTTCGGCCCGATGAGCGAGAACACGTCGCTCTCGCGGCCGTCTTCGCGCACCAGGGTGGCCGTGAGCCCGAGCCGCCGCCGTGCCTGCAGGTCGGCGGTGAGCTTGAACACCGGCGCGGGGAGCAGGTGGACCTCGTCGTAGACGATCAGGCCCCAGTCGAGGGCGTCGAGGAGCGACAGGTGCGTGTACTCGCCCTTCCGCCGAGCGGTCAGGATCTGGTACGTCGCGATCGTGACGGGACGGATCTCCTTCGTGGTGCCGGAGTACTCGCCGATGTCCTCGGGGGACAGGGTCGTCCGGCGCAGGAGTTCGTCACGCCACTGCCGAGCGGACACGGTGTTCGTCACGAGGATGAGCGTCGTCGCCTTGACGGTCGCCATCGCCCCGGCGCCGACGAGCGTCTTGCCGGCACCACACGGCAGCACGACCACGCCGGAGCCCTGCGCGAAGAAGGTGTCGACGGCCTGCTCCTGGTACGGCCGCATGTGCCAGGACGCCGTGTCGAGGTCGATCGGGTGCGGCTGTCCCGGCGTGTAGCCCGCGAGGTCCTCCGCCGGCCACCCGAGCTTGACGAGCTCCTGCTTGACCTGCCCGCGTGCCCAGGGCTGCAGCTCGATCTCCGAGGGGGAGCGCTGGTCGCCGAGCAGGGGCTTGATGCGCTTCGACCGGGTGACCTCGGCCAGGACCGACGGGTCCTCGGCGGTGAGGAGCAGGAGCGGCTGGCGCTCGAGCTCCTCGCTCGGGGAGTTCGCGATCGCCGGGGCGTCCTCGCGCTCCTCGCGCCGGATGACGAGCCGCCCGTACCGCGAGACGGTGTCGCGGATGTCGACCGTGACGCTCTGCGGGACCGGGAACTTCGCGAACCGCTCGAGCGTGCCGATCATCGACTCGGCGTCGTGCCCGGCCGCGCGGGCGTTCCAGAGCCCGAGGCGCGTGATCCGGTAGGTGTGCACGTGCTCCGGGGCGCGTTCGAGCTCGGCGAAGGCCGCGAGCTCGTGCCGGGCGTCCTCGGCCTGGGGGTGGGCGACCTCGAGGAGCACGGTGCGGTCACTCTGCACGATCAGCGGTCCGTTCATGACGGATCAGCCTAGGCGGCGCGGCTGCGAGCCGCCGCCCCCGGTGCGCAACGGTGGAGAAACGGCTCGCGGGGCGCGGCTGTGCAGGGACGCGCGGCTCAGGCCTCGCTCTCGACCGCGACGACGAGCGACAGCGGCAGCGTCCGCTCCACGTCGACCGCGGTGTCACGGCCGCGGACCCGCCCGGCGGCGACCGACGTCGGCACGATCGAGATCGGTCGCTCCGACCCGTCCGGCATGCGGACGGTCAGCCGGATCGGCGTCTTCCCGCGCACCGCCAGGTCGATCTGCCGCCCGAGCCACTCCTGCTCCGGCTCCGCGTCGCCGCGCTCCGTCGTCAGGCGCAGGCGTTCCACGAGCGCGTGGGCGGCCTGTTCCGGCGTCCGACCGGCGCCACCACGCCGACGGCCGGGAGGCGCGTCCGAGGCCACGGGACGGGCGGCGGCCGTCAGCACGGCCGGGTACCGCTGCTCCTCGAGCGCCGCGTGGACCACGTGCGGCGGGTGCGGGGCGGTGAGCGTCGTCAGGTCGGCGCGTTCCCAGGTGAGCTGGCGCAGCTCGGCGTCGACCCCGACCAGGTCGAGCTGGTCCGGCGTCCCGTGCACGACCGCCCCGCGACCGTCCGGCGCGACGTCGACCACGAGGCCGCCGTCCCGCGACGCCACCTGGTCGACGAGGTAGGTGAGGGGCTGCGGCACGTCGGTCGCCGAGAGTCGGTCCAGCAGCGCGAGCAGGTCCTCACGCGTGCTGCCGGCCCGGACCGCCCGCCGCACGGAGTCCTCGGAGACGCGGTACCGGGCGGCCAACCCCGGTGCCTCGAGGTCGGCGACGCTCCGGAGTGCGTCGTCGTCGGCGGGAGTGAGCGGCCCCGGGGCGATGACCGTCAGGTCGTGCTGCAGGTAGACGCCGTCGACGGTCGGCGGCAGGTCGTCGGCTGCGGCGTCGGCATCGCCGTCGAGGACCGCTCGGCCCGTCGCCGTCACCGTGCCGTCGACCGCGAGCCCGAGGACCTCGGCGGTGCCGGCGACGTCGAGCAGGACGGCGTCGAGCCACCGGGCGCCCGCCGGGAAGGCCCAGCGTCCGACGGCGACCAGGTCGTGCAGGTCGTCGTCGGCCGCCCGGAGCACGTCGTGCACGGCCGGGTCGAGCGAGCGCCACCACCGTCCGGCCAGGTCCACCCAGCGGTCCGGCCAGGCCGCGACGAGCCAGGTGCGCCCCTCGGACGACACGGCCCAGCGCCCCTCGCCGGGGTGCGCGAGGCCGGTGCGGTCCAGCAGCGTGAGCCGGTCCGGCACGACGTCCGGGTCGGTGCCGACGCGCTCGCCGAGGGTCCGGGCGAGCGGCGTGCCGATGCCGCCCTTGACGAGTTCGCGGACCTCGCCGGCGTCGACCGCGCGGAGCAGCTCGGCGAGCACCGTCATCGTCGTGAACGCACGCTCCGCGCCGGTCGCGCGGGCGCGCTCCTGGTCGGCCACCTGCTCGTCGGGCGCGGCGGGGCGGACCGGCGCCGTGCCTCCCGGCCGGAGGTCGGCGACCTCGGCGTGGGCAGCCAGTCGTCCGGCGACGGCGTCGTCCACCGAGCCCGCGTCGTCGGCGAGGCCCAGCGCGACCGCCGGGGCGAGCGCGTCGGCGTCAGCCGACCCGTCGCGGAGGGCGAGGAGGGTCGCCCGGGGCAGGTGCTCGAGCGCTGCGTCGACGGCGTCGTCGGTGCGCAGCGCCTCGGCGAGGTCGAAGAAGTCGGCCGCGTGCTGCGGGCCGGACTCGGCGAGGACGGCCGCGGGCAGACGGCGGGCGACCACGAGCCGTTCCAGCTCGTCGTCGGACATCCCCCGCAGCCGGGCGGCGAGGTCGGCGGTGGTCGTCATCGTCCGCCGCTCCGGTCCGCGCGGGTCCTCAGCGGTCCGACCGGTTCTCGCGGGCGCGCTTGGTCCAGGTCAGTCCGAGCAGGACGAGGACCAGCACCATGCCGATGGGCAGACCGATCAGCGGGACCGCCATGATCACCGGCCAGGGCATCGATCCGTTGGCGCTCGGGACGGTCAGCCACATCACGACCATCGCGATGATGCAGAGGAGACCGGCGATGAAGATGCCGCCGATCATGAACCCGAGGACGCGTTCGGTACGATTGAACGTCACCGGGGTGTCCGCGGGTTCGCGCGTGTTCCCGGTGGATCGGGTCGGCTTGGCCATCGGCCCAGGATATCCGACGCACCACGGCCGTTCCACGACCACGAGGAGTCCACGCATGCCCACCGGCAAGGTCAAGTTCTACGACGACCAGAAGGGGTTCGGGTTCATCACCGGCGACGACGGTGAGCCGGTCTTCCTGCACGCGTCCTCGCTGCCGGACGGCGTCACCTCGGTCAAGGCCGGCACCCGCCTCGAGTACGGCGTCGTGCAGGGCAAGAAGGGCTCGCAGGCGCTGTCCGTGCGGCTGCTCGAGCCGGCGCCCTCGCTCGCGAAGATGTCCCGCCGCTCCGCCGACGACATGGCGGTGATCGTCGAGGACCTGGTGAAGGAGCTCGACCGGGTCAGCGGCGACCTGCGCCACGGGCGCTACCCGAAGAACGGCGAACGCCTCGCCGCGATCCTGCGCCACGTCGCAGACCAGTTGGACGCCTGATGGTCGACCACACGGAGCTCGCGCGGAAGGCGCTGCTCGAGGTCACGCCGGAGTCGACGGTCGGCCAGCCGGTCGGCACCGTGGACGAGGGTGACGGCGTCGTCTCGGTCCTGTTCTCGAACCGGATGCCCGGTTACCCCGGGTGGCGCTGGACGGTCTCGATCGCGCAGGTCGAGGGCGACGAGCCCACCGTGCTCGAGGTCGAGCTGATGCCCGGCGACGGCTCGCTGGTCGCTCCGGACTGGGTGCCGTGGGCGGACCGGATGGCGGAGTACCGCGCCGGCCAGGCGGACGAGGACGACGACGACGAGTCGGACGACGAGGACGACGACGAGGACGACGACCTCGACGACGCCGAGGAGTCCGACTACGACGACCCGGACGACGACGAGGCAGACGACGACGCCTCGGACGACGACGACGAGTTCGAGGACGACGAGGACGACCTCGCGGAGTCGGACGACGACGAGCTCGACGGCGTCGACGTCGACGCGGCGGACGACGACTCCGATGACGACGCGGCGGACGACGTCGCCGAGGACCCCGCTCCGGTGCGCTCCCGCGGCTCGCGTCGTCGGGCGTCCCGCGTCCGGCCGACCGACCCCGACCAGGACCTCGAGCTCGACCGGCTCGACCCGTCCGTCCGTGCTGGCGTCTCAGCCGCGCAGCTCGCCGATGACGAAGTCGATCGCCCGCACGAGCTTCGCCACGTCGTCCGGGTCGATCGCGGTGAACGTGGCGACACGGAGCTGGTTGCGGCCGAGCTTCCGGTACGGCTCGGTGTCGACGATGCCGTTCGCGCGGAGCGTCGCGGCGACGGCCTTCGCGTCGATCGACTCGTCGAGGTCGATCGTCGCCACGACCTGCGACCGGTGGGCGGGGTCGGTGACGAACGGGGTGGCGTGGTCGGAGGCCTCGGCCCAGTCGTAGATCGTCGACGACGACGTCTTCGTGCGGGTGTCGGCCCACGCCAGACCACCGGACTGGTTGATCCAGTCGACCTGGTCGTCGAGCAGCAGCAGGGTCGCGAGCGCCGGGGTGTTCAGCGTCTGGTCGAGCCGCGAGTTGTCGACGGCGTTCTGCAGGGAGAGGAACTCCGGGATGTAGCGGTCCGAGGCGGCGATGCGCTCGACGCGCTCGATCGCGGCGGGGGAGAACAGGGCGAGCCACAGCCCTCCGTCCGAGGCGAAGTTCTTCTGGGGCGCGAAGTAGTAGACGTCGGTCGCGGCGACGTCGAACGCGGCACCACCGGCGGCGCTCGTGGCGTCGACGACGGTCAGCGCGCCGTCGTCACCCGCAGCGCGGACGACGGGCGCCATGACGCCGGTCGAGGTCTCGTTGTGCGGGTAGGCGTAGACGTCGACGCCCTCGACGGGCTCGAGCGCGGCGAGCGAGCCGCCGGGTGCCTCGACGACGTGCGGGGTCTCGAGCCACGGGGTGTCCGTGGCCTTGGCGAACTTCGAGCCGAACTCGCCGAAGGACAGGTTCTCGGCACGACGTTCGACCAGCCCGAAGGCGGCGGCGTCCCAGAACGCGGTCGAGCCGCCGTTGCCGAGGACGACCTCGTAGCCGTCCGGGAGCTGGAAGAGGTCGGCGAGGCCGCGGCGGACGCTGCCGACGAGGTCCTTCACGGGCTTCTGGCGGTGGGACGTCCCGAGGATCGTCGCCCCGCGGGTCACGAGTGACTCGAGCTGCGCGCCGCGGATCTTGGACGGGCCGCAGCCGAAGCGTCCGTCGGTCGGGAGGAGTTCGGCGGGGATGACGATGTCTGCCATGCGCCGATCCTAGCGAGCGGTATCCCACCGTCACCGACCCTGGACCGGCCGGACGGGGCGGACCCGACCCGCGCCTCCAGGCCGTGGAGCGCGCCCGTCGGTGCGGTCTTGTCGCACTGCTCAAGTAGGGTGGATCGGGCTGGGCCCAGACATGAGAGGCGGACCGTGACCGATCTCGTCGACACCACGGAGATGTACCTGCGGACGATCCTCGACCTCGAGGAAGAGGGGATCGTGCCGCTGCGCGCGCGCATCTCCGAGCGTCTCGGACACTCCGGTCCCACCGTCTCCCAGACGATCGCGCGGATGGAGCGCGACGGTCTGGTCGTCGTCTCCGGTGACCGCCACCTCGAGCTCACGGGCGAGGGTCGCTCGCGGGCGACGCACGTGATGCGCAAGCACCGGCTGGCCGAACGGCTCCTCGCCGACGTGATCGGACTCGACTGGGCCTTCGTGCACGACGAGGCCTGCCGCTGGGAGCACGTGATGAGCGAGCAGGTCGAGGTCCGACTGCTCGAGATGCTCGGCAACCCCACGGAGTCGCCCTACGGCAACCCGATCCCCGGGCTCGCCGAGATCGGTGGACCGACGGCGGGGCAGTTCCTCGACGGTGTGCAGAACATCGTCGCGGCGACCGACGGCACGGACGCCGTCGCGGTCGGCGTCGTGCGTCGCCTGGGCGAACCGGTGCAGTTCGAGCCCGAGCTGCTGCACCAGCTGCGCACCGCCGGCGTCATGCCCGGCCGTGTCGCCCGGGTGCAGCGCGCCGGTGCGTACGTCGCGGTCCGGGTGGACGGCGAGGACGCCGGCATCGAGCTGCCGACCGAGGTCGCGCAGCACGTCTACATCGAGCGGGACTGACCGTCGGTGCTCCGTCCGAGCCTGAGAATCGGCACAAGGTCACGAGGCTCGGTCGCTGCTGATCAGGGGTTCGTGATCGTTCCGTTACCGAACCGTCGTTTCATCTCGACAAGGTAACGGCCCCCACGTACACTCGTCGAGTCCCCGGGCCGCCCACGAGGCCCAGGACCCGTGGCAGGACGTCTCGAACCCGTCTCCTGCCTCGATCGGAAACGATGACGAACGGATGGGGTCCGCCCCTCCGCCCTGACCCAGGCGGAGACGGTGACGAGACGCCGGAGACACCACCCTTGACGCAGACCGGTTCCGCCGCGGACGACCAGACGCCCGCCAACCCGACGAACACCGCGAACGACGCCCCGCTCACCCGGCGGGCCGCGCGCCAGACCGAAGCCCCCGCCCGTCGCATCACCCCCGTCCGCGACGCACCGCTCCCCGGCGGCCGTCGCGCTGCGCAGGCCGCCCGCGCCGCCGAGACCGCCAAGGCGAGCAGCTCGGCCCGCAAGCGCCGGTTCCTCGCCCCCGTCGTGCTGACGGTCGCCGCCGGCATGTTCGGCACCGTGGCCGTCGCCCCGGCCTTCGCCGCGACGCAGCAGACCGGTTCGACCGCCGCCGACGCGCAGCGCCAGGTCCGCACGACCCAGGCACAGCAGTTCTCGGTGTCCGACGCCGTGGCCCTCGCCGGGACGTCGCGTGACGGCTACGGCGCGACCGCGCAGTCCACCCTCGACGCCGAGGCCGCGCAGAAGGCCGCCGCCGAGCAGGCCGCGGCTGCGCAGGCCCAGGCCGCAGCGACCCAGGCGGCGCGCGCGCAGACCGCGAAGCAGTACTCGTCGTACAGCGGCCCGTCCGCGAACGAGATCGCCACCACGGCGGCCGCCGCGAACACCCCGTTCTCGCTGCCGGCCGTCGTCGCCACCGCGAAGCAGTACATCGGCACCCCGTACGTCTTCGGCGGCGCGGACCCGTCCGGCTTCGACTGCTCGGGCTACATCATGTACGTCTACGCGCAGTACGGCATCAGCCTGCCGCACTCGGTCCCGCTGCAGGACGCCGCGGGCACCACGATCCCCGAGTCCCAGGCGCAGCCGGGCGACGTCGTCATCTTCAACGACGGTTCGCACGACGGCTTCTACATGGGCAACGGCATGATCATGGACGCGCCGAAGCCCGGTGGCTCCGTCTCGATCCGCCCGATCTGGACGAGCAGCTACCACATCGTGCGCTTCGGCATCTGACCCGAGCACCCGCACGACGGTGACGACCCTGGTGTCGTTCCCGTGAACACTCCCGGAAACCGGTCCGCACACCCTCGTGTCGGGCCGGTTTCCGACGTACCCTGGTGCTGCACCGGTCCGATCCGGCCCGAACACGGGAGACCTCATGTCAGCGTTCCGCACGACCCGCACCACGGGTCGGCGCGCGCTCGTGGACATACGGTCGACCGCCCCCTGCGTGCACCATCACGCCCCTGTCTGACGAGAGCACTGCCCATCCGGGTGGTGCTCTTCGTGGTTCAGGGCGTGGTCACAGGTCGCGGTCCCCTGTCGACGTCGATCGACCCGACGCACCCGCAGCGCCTGGAAGCCGTCCAGGCACCGTCGGAAGGGAACCCATGCGCACTCTCGTCCTCAACGCCGGTTACGAGCCCCTCGCGGTGATCTCGGACCGACGGGCCCTCGTGCTGGTCATGAACCAGAAGGCCGCCGTCATCGCCGCCGACCTCGACCACCCGGTCTCGGGGTCCTCCGCGAGCTTCGATCGTCCGTCCGTCATCATCCTGACCCGCTACGTGCGGATCCCGCACGCGAGACTCGTGCCGGTCTCGCGACGCGGGGTCCTGCGGCGTGACGCCAATCGCTGTGCCTACTGCGACCGGCACGCCACCACGATCGACCACGTGCAGCCCCGGTCGCGCGGCGGCCAGGACTCGTGGGAGAACCTCGTCGCCTGCTGCCTGGCCTGCAACAACACGAAGGGCGACCGCACCCCGCAGGAGATGGGGTGGCGGCTGCGCTTCCGGCCGAAGGCGCCGCACGGTGCGTCCTGGGTGGTGCGGGGGATCGAGCGCCCGCAGTCGGAGTGGGACGAGTACCTGGTGGCCGCGTAGCGCCGGCCCGGCGTCGCGACGGACGGGAGGCGCGTGGCGGGGCCGCCCCGTGCCTCCCGTCCGTCGCGTAGTCTGGCCGCAGTGATCCGCTCATCGCTGTGACCCAGCTGCTTCGTCGCCTCGTCCAGGAGGCGGTGGTCGCGTGTGCCCTGCGGGTGGACTCCTCGGGAGTCCCCGCCGTCGCCACCTCCACCTCGACACACTGGACGACCACCGATGACCTCTTCCTCGTTCCCCGGACCCGACCGCGCCGACCTGCGCGCCGACTGCGGGTCATGCGCGGCCCTCTGCTGCGCCGCGTTCGGCTTCACGCGGTCCGCTGACTTCCCCGTCGACAAGGCGCCGGGCGACCCGTGCCGGAACCTCGCCGACGACTTCTCGTGCACCGTCCACGAGTCACTCCGGCCACGCGGGTACCGCGGCTGCACCGTCTTCGACTGCGCCGGTGCCGGACAGCGCGTCACCGGACAGCTCTACGGTGGCGTGGACCGGCACCAGCGCCAGGACGTGCGGGTCGAGATGTTCGCCGTCTTCCGTGTCGTCCGACAGCTCCACGACCTCCTCTGGTACCTGGCCGAGGGCGCGGTCCGCAGGTTCCAGCCCGAGGCGTCGGCAGTGTTGGTGGAGCGGATCGAGGACGCGATCGGGCAGGGGCCGACCGCGGTCCTCGGGCTCGACCTGGTCGGGCTGCACGAGGAGGTCCGCGCGGTCCTGGTCGAGGTGAGCGCCGAGGTGCGGGGCGGGTACGCGACGGTCCTGCCCACGGTCCTGTCGCCCGGGGCCGACCTGATTGGTCGGCGCTTCCACGGCGTCAGCCTGTGCGGGGCGGACCTCCGCGGCGCGTACCTGATCGGCGCTGACCTCTCGGGGGCCGACCTCGGCGGAGTCGACCTGCTCGGCGCAGACCTGCGTGGTGCGCGCGTGCACGGGGCGGACCTCTCGGGCTCCCTCTTCCTGACCCAGATGCAGGTCAACGCGGCGCAGGGCGACGAGCGCACGCGGCTCCCAGTTGACGTCGTCCGCCCGTCGCACTGGGGCAGCGGCGGCGCGTAGCGTGCGAGCCATGAGCGAGACGCCCGTGATCGACGACGCCACGATCGGGGACCTCCGTGTCCGACTCCGCGCCACCCGCTGGCCGGACGCGCCCGCCGGCACCGGGTGGTCGCTCGGCGTCGACGTGGACGAGCTCCGGCCGCTGGGCGAGTACTGGGCCGACGGGTTCGACTTCGACGGGCACCGGGAGCAGCTCGCCGCGCTGCCGTCCGAGCGGCACGTCGTCGACGGCGTCCGAGTGCACGTGCTTGATGCGCGATCCGGCCGTCCCGACGCCCTCCCGCTGCTGCTCGCCCACGGGTGGCCGGACTCCGGGTGGCGGTACCGCAAGGTCCTGCCGATGCTCGTCGAGGCCGGGTTCGACGTCGTCGTGCCGGACATGCCCGGGTACGGGTTCTCGGACGCGCCACCGCGCGTGCTCGATGCCCGCGAGGTGGCGGGCATGTGGGCGACACTGATGACGGACCTCGGGTACGACCGGTTCGCTGCGTCCGGCGGGGACATCGGGACGCACGTCGTCCGGTACCTCGCACTCGACCACCCCGACCGTGTGGTCGCCGTGCACCGGATCGACGGCGGGCTGGCGTGGCCCGGGATCGACACCACGGAGCTGTCCCCGGCGGAGCGGGCCTTCGTGCAGGCGACCGAGCGGTGGCGGACCGCCGAGGGCGCCTACGCGATGATGCACCGCACGAAGCCCCAGACCGCCGCCGTCGGGCTGACCGACTCACCCGCGGGTCTCGCTGCGTGGATCGTCGAGAAGCTCCGGTCGTGGAGCGACTGCGGCGGCGACCTGTGGTCGGTGTACACGCGGGACGAGGTCCTGGCGCTGCTGACCGAGTACTGGGCGACGGCGACGATCGGGTCCTCCATGCGGATGTACCACGCGAACGCGGCGATCCCCGCTTCGCAACTGCGTCGACGGGTGGAGGTGCCGTCGGGGTTCTCGGTGTTCCCGGGCGACATCGTGCGGGCTCCGCGGGAGTGGCTCGAGCGCACGACGAACCTCGTGCACCACCACGAACTCGACCGGGGCGGGCACTTCGCGCCGTTCGAGCAGCCGGAGCTGTTCGTGGACGAGGTCTGCGCGTTCCTGGAGCCGTACCGCCGCTAGAGTGGACGGGCCAGCCTCTGTAGCTCAATGGAAGAGCAGTTCCGTCCTAAGGAAACGGTTGGGGGTTCGAGTCCCTCCAGGGGCACCACGTCGTCCGGGGGCACCGCGTCGAGCGCGGGTTCGCGTCCCTGCGGTGCTCGTCCAGGGGCACCGATCGTTGCACCAGCCGTCGTCTGGGCCGGAACGGGTTCTCCACAACCGTCGCCCTGGACGGTAGCCCGGGCCCAGCGCCCCGTACGATTGACCCCGTGTCCAAGGTCCTGAGCAGTCTCCCCGTCGGCGAACGAGTCGGCATCGCGTTCTCCGGAGGTCTCGACACCTCCTGCGCGGTCGCCTGGATGCGCGAGAAGGGAGCGGTGCCCTGCACGTACACGGCCGACATCGGCCAGTACGACGAGCCGGACATCGACGCCGTCCCGGGTCGCGCGAAGGAGTACGGCGCCGAGATCGCCCGCATCGTCGACGCGAAGAGCGCCCTGGTCGAAGAGGGCCTCGTCGCCCTGCAGACCGGTGCCTTCCACATCCGCTCCGGCGGCAAGACCTACTTCAACACGACGCCGCTCGGCCGCGCGGTGACGGGCACGATGCTCGTCCGCGCCATGAAGGAGGACGGGGTCGACATCTGGGGCGACGGCTCCACCTACAAGGGCAACGACATCGAGCGGTTCTACCGCTACGGCCTGATGGCCAACCCGCGGCTGCGCGTCTACAAGCCGTGGCTCGACACCGAGTTCGTCGAGGAGCTCGGCGGTCGCAAGGAGATGAGCGAGTGGCTCGTCGCCCGTGGGTTCCCGTACCGCGACTCCACCGAGAAGGCCTACTCGACCGACGCGAACATCTGGGGAGCAACGCACGAGGCGAAGAGCCTCGAGGAGCTCTCGAGCGGTCTGGACATCGTCGAGCCGATCATGGGCGTCGCCGCCTGGCGTGACGACGTCGAGGTAGCCACCGAAGAGGTCTCGGTCCGCTTCGAGGCCGGCCGCCCGGTCGCCATCAACGGCGTCGAGTACGCCGACGCCGTCGCGCTCGTGTACGAGGCGAACGCCATCGGTGGTCGCCACGGCCTCGGCGCGAGCGACCAGATCGAGAACCGCATCATCGAGGCCAAGAGCCGCGGCATCTACGAGGCGCCGGGCATGGCCCTGCTGCACATCGCCTACGAGCGTCTGCTCAACGCGATCCACAACGAGGACACCGTCGCGGCGTACCACAACGAGGGTCGTCGTCTCGGACGTCTGATGTACGAGGGCCGGTGGCTCGACCCGCAGTCCCTCATGCTGCGCGAGTCGCTGCAGCGCTGGGTCGCCTCCGCCGTCACCGGTGAGGTCACGCTGCGCCTGCGGCGTGGTGACGACTACACGATCCTCGACACCACGGGTCCGGCGCTGTCGTACCACCCGGACAAGCTCTCGATGGAGCGTGTCGGCGACGCAGCGTTCGGTCCGGACGACCGCATCGGGCAGCTCACGATGCGCAACCTCGACATCGCGGACTCGCGCTCGCGCCTCGAGCAGTACGCGGCGGCCGGGCTGATCGGCGGCGCGACGGGCGAACTCGTCGGCGAGCTGCAGTCGGGCGAGGCCGAGGAGATCCTCGGCGGAGCCGTCGTGTCCAGCGAGGACGAGGCACTCGGTCGCGCGACGGACGCCGCGTCCGAGGGCGCCGCCTTCGACTCCGGTACCGACTGACACACACCGCACCGACACGAACGGGAGCCCCTGCCGCGCGCAGGGGCTCCCGTTCGTCGTCCGTGGCGTGCGTCGGGAGAGGGCGTGTGGCTCTTCCGAGCGGCGTGCACACGCGCACTTCGACGTTGCGCGCGTCGAACGACGTGCGCGGTGTCGTCCTGTGCGCCTGCATCGGTCGCGGGTGCATCGGCCGACATTGCGCGGGTCGATCGACAGGTGCTTCGGCGCGGGACGTCCCTCGCGTCGGGAGTGGGGGTCGGGCCGTGCGACATCACCGTCGTCGTGCGACAGCGGCGGTGTCGTTTCGGCCGATCCGGCACGAGCGAGGTCGGTTCGTGCGACATCACCGTCGTCGTGCGACAGCGGCCGCGTCGTACGACAGCGCCGCGCTGCCGCGACCAGCCGCCGACGCGCCCACACGACGGACGGGAGGCGCGGTACCGACCGGCACCGCGCCTCCCGTCCGTCCCGTGGGACCCGCTACCGCCGCTCGGCGGTCTCCGGCCGCTTCTGGCGCCACGGCTCCGCCGGCCGGTCCGGACCGCCCCACACCTGCACGGCGCCCCAGGCCGCCGCGAGGAGCGGCACCGAGATGATCGCGCCGGTGATGCCCGCGAGCACGGTGCCCGCGGTCAGGCCGATCAGGATCACCAGGCCGTGCAGCTTGAGCGTCTTGCCCATCAGCACCGGCTGCAGCAGGTTGCCCTCGAGCTGGTTGACGAGCACCACGATGCCCACGACGATCAGCGCGGCCACGGGGCCGTTCGCGACGAGGGCGACGAGCGCGGCGAGGATGCCCGCGGCGGTGGCGCCGACGATCGGGATGAACGCGGTGATGAACACGACGACGGCGAGGGGGAGCGCGAGCGGCACCCCGACGATCGCCAGCCCGACGCCGATGCCGATCGCGTCGACCGCCGCGACGCTCGCCGTGCCGCGGACGTAGCCGCCGAGGGTCTGCACGACGCGGTCACCGACGCGGCGTGCACGCTCGTACCGGGCGCCGGTGAACGGACGGAGCAGGAACTCCCAGATCGCCGGCCCGTCCTTGAGGAAGAAGAACAGCACGACGATCATCAGCACCAGGCCGGTCAGGAAGTTCGCGGTGGCCGACGCCCCGGCCAGGGCGCCCGACCCGAACTGCGAGCTGGTCAGGAAGTCCTGGACGCCGTTCACCACCTGGTCGACCTGCTGGTCGGAGATCGAGAACGGCAGGTGCGCGACGGTGTCCTGCAGCTGCTGGAAACCGCTGATCGCCGACTTCTGCAGGTCGGGCCACTGCGAGATGACCGCGACGACGATCAGCCAACCGACGAGGCCGAGCACGACGAGGACGCCGAGCAGGACCGCGAGGGTCGCGAGCACCGAGGGCACCTTGTGCCGTCGGAGCCAGGACACGACCGGGTGCATGGCGGACGCGATGATCAGGGCGAGGAGCACCGGGATCGTCACGACGCTCAGGGTCGCGGCGGCGTACACGATGCCGATCGCGATCACGAGCACGACGATCACCTGCAGGCACCGGGTCGCGAGACTGCCGAACCCGTCGGTCCACTTGCGGGCGAGTGGTCCCGGTGTCGCGTCGGACGTGGTGGGGTGGTTGCCGAACAGGGGCATGAGGCTCCTCGGTGGTGGTGCGGAGCCTCCCACGCTACCGACGCAGCCGACCCGCGGTCCCGACGCAGCCGACCCGCGGTCCCGACGCAGCCGACCCGCGGTCCCGACGCAGCCGACCCGCGGCCGGGGACGTCCGGCGACGCCGCTAAGCGCATCGACCTGGACGCGCTCCTGTCCCGCTTCTACGCTGGGGCCACCGGGTTCACTCACAGGGTCCCGTCGTCACGATGCCCTCGCGGTCCGCGGGGTCTGGCACAGCGGGACGGCCCGGTCGGATCCGGGGTGAGCAACACCTCGATGAAGGGCTGGTCCTCATGACCGCCACGTACCCGTGCTGCACGCACCTCGACTTCCCGGCGGGGCACACCCGCACCCCCGTCTCCACCTTCGCCGCCACGACCCTGCAGGTGCTCTCGTGACGCCCCGTCCCGTCGAGGACTGGCACCGTCACGGCATGCGCTCACCCGAGGAGGTCGCCGAGCTGATCGCCGACCGCGTCGGCGGCACCTCGGACGCCTCCGTGCCCGCCGGTCCCGAGCACGACGAACCCTCGTACGCGGACTTCCTCGGCGAGCAGGTCTGACGCGGCCCCCGGACGGGGGCTCGCGCCGTCCTGCCTGCGCGCGGATGATCCTCGGCAGGGGCCGTGTGGCCCGTCCCGTCTCACCAGCGGGACCCGGATCAGGGAGGACCCGACGTGCACGACCACGACACCCATCCGTTCGACCGTCACGTCGGTCCGCCGCACGTCGAACGCTTCCGGCTCACCCGGACCGACGAGATGCTCCGCGTGGTCTGCACGTGCGCGATCGGTGCCGACCACGACAACACCATCCGGCACCCCGCCGCCCCGACGGTCGCCTGAGTCGAACGGGTGAACACCAGCCGCGTGCCTCCGGTGAATCCGGTCGTGCGCGACGGTGCGGCGGGATACTGGTCGGGTGCGTGAACTCCAAGCCACCATCGCTGCGGACCTCGACGTCCAGCCGACCATCGACCCCGAGCAGGAGGTCGCCCGCCGTGTCGCGTTCCTGCGTGACTACCTGACCACGACCGGCGCGAAGGGATTCGTCCTCGCCGTCAGCGGCGGGCAGGACTCCACGCTCGCGGGGCGGCTCACCCAGCTCGCCGTCGAGTCCCTCCGCGCCGAGGGACGCGAGGCCGAGTTCGTCACCGTCCGCATGCCGTACCGGGTGCAGGCCGACGAGGACGACGCGCAGCTCGCGCTGCAGTTCATCGCCGCCGACCCCGGCATCGTGGTGAACATCGAGCACGGCGTCGACGGCGTGGTGCAGGACACCGCGGCGTCCGGCGTCGCGCTCAGCGACTTCGTGAAGGGCAACGTCAAGGCGCGCATGCGCATGGTCGCCCAGTACGCCGTGGCCGGGCAGCGCGGACTGCTGGTCGTCGGCACGGACCACGCGGCCGAGGCCGTGACGGGCTTCTTCACGAAGTACGGCGACGGCGGCGTCGACCTCACCCCGCTGACCGGGCTGACGAAGAGCCAGGGGCGGCAGCTCCTCGAGCACCTGGGGGCGCCGGCTCGCCTGTACGAGAAGGCGCCGACCGCGGACCTGCTCGACGACCTGCCCGGGCAGACCGACGAGGCCAACCTCGGCCTGACCTACGTCGAGATCGACGCGTACCTGCAGGGGCACGACGTCCCCGAGGAGGTCGCCGAGGCGATCGAGTCGCGCTACCGAGCGACCGAGCACAAGCGTCGCGTGCCCGCGACGCCCTTCGACAGCTGGTGGCAGCAGGGCGCGTAGCGCCACAGCGCTGGACCGGACGGGAGGCGGGGGGGGGGGGCGGCCCCCCCCCCGCCCCCCGGCCCCGCGCCGCGCGCCCCGCGCCGCCGCGGCTACGCCCCGACGGCGAGCGCGACGCCGAACGACAGCATCACGACGGCGACGAGCCCGTCGAAGACCCGCCAGGTGAGCGGCTTCGCGAACAGCGGTCGGAGCAGTCGTCCCCCGAACCCGAGTGCGCCGAACCAGAGGCAGCTCGCGGCGACCGCGCCGACGGTCCACCACCAGCGGTCGTCGACACCCTGCTGGTTCGCCACCGAACCGAGGAACACGAGGGTGTCGAGGTACACGTGCGGGTTCGCCCACGTGAACACGAGCATCGTCGCGACCGCCGCACCGAGGGTCGGGACGGCGCGTGCTGCGGAGGCGGTCCGCGTCGCGACCGCGGGTGTCGTGGTCCGGCCGGGAGGCTCCTCCGCACTCCGTCCCGCAGCCCCGCCCCCGCCGTCGGGAACGACGGTGTCGGCGGCCCGCCGCGCGGCTCGGCCCGCGGCCGGTCCGGGGTCACCAGCCGCCTGCGCGGCCGTCTCGGACGAGGCCGTCGCAGGCGCCGCGACCGCCGTGGGCGCGACCGTCATCGGCGCCACCACGCCGTCGTCCGCCGCCTCCTGCTCGACGGCCATGGCCTCCCCGGTGGGACGGAACGCCCGGCGGGCCGCGAACACCCCGTACACCACGAGGAACGCCGCGCCCACGAACCGCACCCCCACGAGCGCGACGGGGAACCGCTCGACGACGACCCCGACGCCGAGCACCCCGGCGACGATGAGCACCGCGTCGGACACCGCACAGACGGCGACCGCGGCGGCGACGACCCGCGCCGGGGCGCTGACCGCGAGCCGGAGCAGGTACGCGTTCTGCACCCCGATCGCGACGATCAGGGCGAGGCCGGTGCCGAGGCCGGCGAACAGGGGGAGGAGGACGGTCACGGTCTCGACGGTAGGAGCGACCCCCGGTGCAGTCCAGCTCACGTTCCTGAAGGTCCGTAAGCTCTGCTGCATGCTCCGTCTGCAGCGGGACCACCTCGAGACGCTCCTCGCCGCCGTCGACCACGGCACGCTCGACGCTGCGGCCCGTGCCCTCGCGATCACCCCGTCCGCGGTGTCGCAGCGCATCAAGGCGATGGAGCAGCAGCTCGGCCGGGTGCTGCTCCAGCGGACGACGCCGGTCGCGCCCACCGCCGACGGTGCGGTCGTGCTCCGGCACGCACGGCAGGCCCGGCTCCTCGAGGACGAGACCGCCCGGGCGCTCGGCGCGGTCGGGGATGCGGACGCGCCCGTCGTGCCGTCGATCCCGCTCGCCGTGAACGCGGACACGCTCGGCACGTGGTTCCTCGACGCACTCGCGCTCGTCCGAGCCGACACCGAGGTCGTGTTCGACCTGCACCGCGAGGACCAGGACCGCACCGCCGAGCTCCTCCGTGCGGGTACCGTGATGGCCGCGGTCACCGCCGAGGCCCACCCGGTGCAGGGCTGCTCGTCGGTGGCACTCGGGGTCGACCGCTACCGGGCCGTCGCCGCGCCTGCCTTCGTCGACCGGTACCTCGCCGGTGCGGTGTCCGAGCGGCAGATGACCGCACGGCTCGACGCGGTCCCGCTCGTCGACTACGACCGCGACGACGACCTGCAGCAGGGGTACCTCCGCCGGGTCCTCGGGCACGCCCCTCGCGGGCCGCGGCACTTCGTCCCGACGTCGGCAGACTTCGCGCGCGCGGTGTCGCTCGGCTTCGGGTGGGGGATGCTGCCGGAGGCTCAGTGCCTCGACGGCCTGCGCAGCGGAGCACTCGTCGAGCTCACGCCGGGGCGTCGGGCGGACGTGGCGCTGTGGTGGCAGCGGTGGAACCTGGCGTCACCGCTGCTCGAACGGGTGACCGAGGCCGTGCGGGCGACCGCGCACGAGCGACTGCACCAGCCCGGCTGACCGCGGACGCTCTCCGCCCCGCCCAGCGGGTTGCGGACCCCGCCGGCGGTGCCGGATCAGACGGTCGCCCGCCAGCGCAGCCCGTCGACGAGCAGTCCGACCAGCTGCTGGCTCTGCTCGGTCGTCGGCGCCCCGTGGCAGAGGTCGGCGACCGCGCGGAGCAGCTGCGTGGCGTCGATGTCGTTGCGGATGGTCCCCGCTGCCGAGGCCGCGTCGAGCAGTCCGGTCAGCGCCCCGCCGAGTCGACCGATGAACCAGGGGTGCAGTCCCTCGAACGCCGGGTCACCGGACTGGAGCGCCGCAGCGAGCCCGCGCTTCGTCGCGACGAACCCGGTGAACCGCTGGAGCCAGAGCGCGAGGGCGTCGTCCGGCTCGTGGTGCTCGGCGAGGTCCGCGGCGGCGTCGGCGCACTCCTCGACGGCCTGCTGGAACACCGCGACCACCAGGTCGGAGCGCTGCGGGAAGTGGCGGTACAGCGTGCCGACACCGACGCCGGCGAGGTCGGCGATCACCCTGGCGGGAGCGTCGACGCCCTGGTCGGCGAACACCTGACGGGCAGCGTCGACGAGGGCGTCGAGATTGCGGCGGGCATCGGCGCGCACGGTTCCTCCGAACGGGGTCGCGGTGAGGGCTTGCGGAAACGGAACAGCTTTCCGTATCGTTGCGGAAGAGCGTTCCGCTTCGAGCCAGCCTACGACGACCGGCCTCGGGACGCCACCGACAGGAGGCACCACCATGCAGTACCGCACCCTCGGCCGCACCGGCATCCAGGTCAGCCCCTTCGCGCTCGGCGCCATGATGCTCGGCACCGACGGTCGCATCGGCAACGGCGACGAGCAGGACTCCATCCGCATCGTGCACCGCGCGCTCGACGCCGGCATCAACATCATCGACACCGCCGACCGCTACTCGCAGGGCGGGTCCGAGGTGCTCGTCGGCAAGGCGATCAAGGGCCGGCGCGACGACGTCGTCCTCGCCACGAAGTTCAACGGCCCGATGGGAGACGACCCGAACCGGCGCGGCAACTCCCGCCGCTGGATCACCACGGCGGTCGAGGACTCGCTCCGACGCCTGCAGACCGACCACATCGACCTCTACCAGGCACACCGCCCCGACGACACCGTGGACCTCGAGGAGACCCTGTCCGCACTCACCGACCTCGTCCGGAGCGGCAAGGTGCGTGCGATCGGCTCGTCGGACTTCCCCGCATCGATGCAGGTCGAGGCGCAGTGGACCTCCGAGCGTCGCGGTCTCGAGCGCTTCCGGTCCGAGCAGCCGACCTACTCGATCCTCAGCCGGGGCATCGAGCGCGAGGTCCTGCCGGTCGCCCAGCGCTACGGCATGGGAGCGCTGGTGTGGAGTCCGCTCGCCGGCGGCATGCTGACCGGGCGCTTCCGTCGGGGACAGCAGAACGACCTGTCGCGGGCGGGCATGTTCCGCCACGACCAGGACGACCGGCGGATCGACGCCGTGGAGCAGGTCGTCGCCCTCGCCGAGGAGACCGGCATCCCCACCACCCACCTCGCCCTCGCGTTCGCGATCGCCCACCCCGGCGTGACGAGCGCGCTGATCGGGCCGCGGTCGGTGGAACAACTCGACGACCTGCTGGCGGCGGCG
Source organism: Curtobacterium sp. 179-B 9B NHS (assembly GCF_045370965.1). NCBI lineage: Bacteria > Bacillati > Actinomycetota > Actinomycetes > Micrococcales > Microbacteriaceae > Curtobacterium > Curtobacterium sp. 179-B 9B NHS. The sequence continues at coordinate 27,303 of NZ_JBIQDQ010000020.1, read as the reverse complement.
GACGTCGCGCTCTCCGACGAGGTGCTCGACCGCATCGACGCGATCGTCCCGCCGGGCACCGACGTCACGCGGCTCGACCAGCAGTACCAGCCGCCCGCGCTCCTGCGACCCGAGCTCCGCCGTCGTCCGGCCGCCGAGCGCTCCGCCGCCTGACGCCCCCTCGCCCTCCGCAGGACGCAACCCCGGCGGTTGCTCGCAGCGCTGTACCGCTGCGAGCAGCCGCCCTCGTTGCGTCTCGCGAAAGAGCGAGAGAGCGAGAGAGCGGGGGAGCGGCGGGGCGGGGGAGCAGGGGAGTGGTGGCGCCCCCACCCGATCCCGCAACGCGGTGATGCGGGAAACCGCAAGAAGCAGCGGGGTCCTGCGGGATTCACACGACGGACACCCGAGCGCGTCGAGCGGGTCGTAGTGTCGCACTCGACCGACGGCACGGGCCGTCGTCGCACGACCGCTCTCGACACACCGAACACCGCGACCGCACCCTCGGTCGCGACCTCCCCGGCGCAGGATCCCTGGTCCCTCGCCGAGCCGGACCCATCCCGACGGTCCGGGCCCATGTCGCCACAGTCGCCGACGCCCGTCTCGCGACCCGTCGGCGTCCCTGCCTGCGGGCCGCGAGCTTCTCCCGACCCGACAGGAGATCCTCATGTCCGCACCAACGGACGTCCGTCGCGCACGCCCGGACGCCAGCACCCCGCAGTACCGCCGGAGCGCCCAGCCGCAGTCCCCGGACGCGGCCCAGCCCGTCCCGCCGCAGCAGACGGGACAGCTCCAGCAGCCCCGACTGCTCCAGCAGCAGGCGCTCCCGCCGCAGCCGCTCCCCCAGCCGCTCACCCCGCGTGACCGCGAGCGCGCCCGTCGACGCCGGCAGGCCGAGCAGGTCGGGCACGTGCGACCCCGCTCCGAGAGCCGCGCGCACAGCCCCGTCATGGTGCTCATCGTGCTCGTCGCGACCCTCGGCGTGATGGCCTACGCGGTGTTCCTCCTCGACCCCGCGAACCGCGGCGACTTCCTGCCGTACGGCCTGGTGATCGTGGCGGAGAGCGTGCTGGTCGGCCAGGCGCTGCTGTCGATGTGGACGATCCTGTCCGGCGGTGCCGACCCGCGGGACTTCGCGTTCCACCACACGCAGGACACCCTGTTCGACCGGGACACGATCGAGCGCGACGGGCTCACCGACCAGCCCCACCGCTGGCCGATGCACGTGCGGGGCCGTCAGGTCGAGGTCGACGTCTTCATCACCGTCTACGGCGAGGAACTGTCCAAGATCGCCGCCACCGTGCGGGCAGCGGTCGCGATGCGCGGCGAGCACCGCACGTGGGTGCTCGACGACGGCCGGAGCGACGAGGTCCAGGCGCTCGCCGCCCGGCTCGGCGCGCGGTACGTCCGCCGGCTGTCGTCGCACGGTGCCAAGGCCGGCAACATCAACCACGCCCTGACCCTCGCCAAGGGCGACTACTACGCCGTGTTCGACGCCGACTTCGTCCCGGAGCCGGAGTTCCTGTTCGAGACCGTGCCGTTCTTCGCGGACGACACCATCGCGTTCGTGCAGACGCCCCAGACCTACGGCAACCTGCACAACCTGGTGTCCCGCGGCGCCGGGTACATGCAGACCGTCTTCTACAAGTTCATCCAGCCCGGCCGGAACCGCTTCAACGCGGCGTTCTGCGTCGGCACGAACGTCATCTTCCGCCGCAGCGCGATCGACGACATCGGCGGCATGCACACCGACTCGAAGTCCGAGGACGTCTGGACCAGCCTGATGCTGCACGAGCGCGGGTGGAAGTCGGTCTTCATCCCGATGACCCTCGCCGTCGGCGACGCTCCCGAGACCATCGAGGGCTTCACGAAGCAGCAGCTGCGCTGGGCGACCGGCGGGTTCGAGATCCTGCTGACGCACTTCCCGTTCAACCCGAAGCACCGCCTGACGATGGACCAGCGCCTGCAGTACCTGGTGACGGCGAGCTTCTACCTGACGGGCATCGTCCCCGGGCTCCTGCTCCTCGTGCCGCCGCTCGAGATCTTCTTCGACCTCCGCCCGATGAACCTGTCGATCGGTGCGGGCGAGTGGGTGCTGTTCTACCTCGGGTTCTACCTCATGCAGGTGGTGCTGGCCTTCTACGCGCTCGGCTCGTTCCGCTACGAGACGCTCCTGCTCGCGGCGGTGTCCTTCCCGATCTACGCGAGCGCGCTCTGGAACGTGCTGTGCGGCAAGGAGCAGGCCTGGCACGTCACCGGTGCCGACCGCGGACGGACACCCTCACCGTTCAACTTCATCGTGCCGCAGGTGCTCGTCTTCGTGTTCCTCACCCTGACCAGCGTGGTCGCGGTCTGGCGGGACACCGGCAACGGGCAGTTCACGCTCGCCACCGCGTGGAACATCACGAACACGCTGGTCTTCGCCGCGTTCATCGTCGCGGCGTTCCGTGAGCAGGCCCGCAACCGCGTGGCCGACCGGCAGCGCGCTCGCGGCGAGGCCGTCCGACCGGCCGCACCGCTGGTGCAGGCCCCGGTCAGCCCCGTGCGGACGACCGTCGTCCGCCCCGACACCCTCGAACCCCAGCGCGCCGCGATCGCCGGCGTCGCGATGCAGATGCAGGACGGACCCCGCGCATGACCTGGACCAACCGACTCCGACTCTTCGGCGGCCTCGTCGTCGTCCTGGTGATCGTCGCCGCGTGCACCCTCGTGTTCAACCAGCGTCAGAGCGCCGTGGCGAGCACCTCGGCGGCCATCGCCGCGCAGGAGTACGCCGTCGGCACCGACTACGGCGGGACCGTCACCGAGGAGTACGTCCAGGAGGGCGACTCCGTCACCAAGGGCGAGAAGCTCCTGCAGGTGCAGAGCCTGCAGCTGGCGCAGGACATCCGGAAGGGCGTCGTCGGCGCGGACACGCAGACGAGCGCGTACGACATCGGCGAGGACGGCTTCATCACGTTCAAGGCCGAGGTCTCGGGCACCGTGGCGAAGATCGACGTGAAGACCGGCGGGTACGTGCAGGCCGGTTCCGAGCTCGGCACCATCCACAAGGAGGACAGCCTCTTCGTCACCTCGGAGTTCACCGTCACCGCACGCGACTACGGGCGCATCCGGAACGGTGCCGAGGTCGAGCTCCGCCTGCCGGACGACCGCACCATCACCGGCACCGTGAAGAGCGTCAGCGTGGAGACGAACGACGACGGCCGGGCGAAGACCACCGTCGACGTCGAGAGCCCCGAGCTGTCGGCCTCGCCGTCGTCGGGCATCACGAGCCCGGGCACGCCCGTCGACGCGACCCTGCACCTGCGCGACGACGGCACGCTGGCGGGCGTCACCGACGCCGTCCGCGACTTCTCGCGCCAGATCGGGCTGTAGCCGGTGCGGCACCACCTGCACCCCGGCCGCCGCCCTGCGGGCGCACGCCGGGCCTCCCGGTCGACGCTCCTGGTCGTCCCCCTGGTGACGTCCGTCGCCCTGCTGCTCGCTGCGTGCACCGGGACGGGAGGCACGGACCACCCGACCCCGTCGGCCACCCCGACCGACGCGGCGGCCCAGGCACGCGCGGTCGCCGCCCTGGGCGACGTCGCGTCGTCGACGGTGGGCACGATGCGCCTGGCCGAGGGACTGACCCCGCCGACGAACCGGTGGTTCTCCGGCCTGGTGTTCGGCGACGCACCCCAGCCGGTGTTCCCGACGCCGATCTCGTGGCAGGTCACCGACCACGGCTTCGCAGCCGGACTGCCCGACGTGACCGCGACCGAGAAGACCATCGCCGGCGGCGCCGTACCGCAGGTCGGCTTCGACCTCGGCGCGACGAGCACGCTCGTGTCGGCGTACGACGCGGTGTCGGTGACCGTCGAGCACCGTGACGGCGACACCGTGCTCGGGCACTCGGTCGTCGCCGAGGGGTCGCCCCTCGTGACCTACACCGCCGACCGCGACCAGACGCTGACCGGCACCTCGCCACTCGACCCGACCGGCGACGGCACGGCGACGATGTCCGGCGGCGGCCGCACCTGGCAGGTCGTCGTGCGCGACGGCTCGGTCGCCGCGTCCGGCGTGCGCCTGCGCAGCGGCGGGTCGGTCGTGCTCCTGCCGACACCGGACGGCGCGTCGTCGTCCGAGGTCTCCCGGCTCGTCGCGGCCGCACGGCCGCTCTCCGGCTCGTCGCTGGAGCGCAGCGCGTCCGGTGGGTCCCAGCGCACCACGCTGTCGTACGACTTCGACGGCGGTGCCGGGGTGCTCGTGCCGCAGCCTGGCCAGGGCACCCACGGGCTGACGTGCACCGACCTGCGGGTCGCGACCCTGACGGGTCCCGCGCCGGTCTGCACCGGGACGGCGCTGCGCTTCGACGCCGACACCGTCGAGCCGTCCGACCGGCTCGACCTGTCCGGCCTGTCCGACGGTCAGCGGGACACCCTGGCCGCACAGGTCCGGCAGGACGCCGCCGGGGTCGACGCCTCGTCGTACGCGGCCGACTCGTACGGCGGCGGCAAGGACCTGTACCGCGTCGCCACGCTCTACCGGCTCGCCGTCGCGCTCGGGCTCGACGACCAGGCCGCGGCGCTGAAGACGTCCGTCGTCGCGGAGCTCGACCAGTGGTTCGACCCGGCGGGCTGCGGCGGGAGGACCGCGCGGTGCTTCGCCTACGACCCCGAGGTCCACGGGCTCGTCGGCCAGGAGGCGTCGTTCGGCTCGGACGAGTTCAACGACCACCACTTCCACTACGGGTACGTGCTGTCCGCCGCTGCGATGGTGGCCGACGGTGACGCGTCCCTCGTGCGGAAGTGGCGCACCGTCGCGGACCTCGTCGCCGCGGACATCGCCTCGCCGACCGCGACGGAGTCGTTCCCCGCGCTCCGCGTCTACGACCCGTACGCGCAGCACTCCTGGGCGTCCGGCTACGCGCCCTTCGCCGACGGCAACAACCAGGAGTCGTCGTCCGAGGCGGTGTCCGCGTGGAACGGCCTGGCCCGCTGGGGTGCCGTGTCCGGGTCGGCCTCGCTCGAGTCCACCGGCACCTGGCTGCTGTCGAACGAGGCCGCCTCGGCGCAGCGCGACGTGCTCGACCCGGACCTGTCGGCGTTCCCGGGCTTCACGCACCGGGTCGTCTCGCTGACCTGGGGCGGCAAGCGCGACCACGCGACGTGGTTCAGCGCGGCGGCCGCGGCGCCGGCGGGGATCGAGCTCATCCCGATGCCCGCGATGGCGGCGGAGTACGTCGACGCGGGCGGCCGGCAGCAGATCGGGCGGGTGCTCGACGAGGCCGTGCCGGACGGTCGCTACGGCGTCCAGTTCGGCGACTACCTGCTCATGTACCGGGCGCTCGGCGGGAAGGCCGACGCGGCGGCAGCCCTGCGCGACGCGGAACGGCTGCCGGACGCGGTGATCGACTCGGCGAACACGCGGTCGTACCTGCTCGCATGGATCATGACCCAGGGTCGGGCGTAGCGGCCCGTCCCCCGCGCGAGCCCGACGGGCGGCACGACGGTCCACCGACCGCGTGCCGCCCGTCGTTCGCTTCCCGGACGCCCTGGGGTCCTGCACGGGGACCGCGGCCTACCGTCCACCACATGACCACGCGAGCCAAGACCGCCACCGCGCTGCTCGGCGCTGCCACCCTCGCCCTGCTCCTGACGGCGTGCGACCCGGGCGGTGCCCAGAACATCGACCCGGTCGGCAAGGTCCCCGGGGACGAGCAGAAGTCGCAGTCGACCGAGTGCGCCGTCGCCGCGAGCAACGCCGTGGACGCGATCGGCACCGCGGTCGGTCCGCACGACACGACGGACTTCGCGAACGTGGCGGAGGGCGACGGTGGCTGGTACCTGGCTGCGTCGATCGTGCCGTCGGACAGCAAGGACGCCAACGACGACGAGCTGACCATCTGGGCGACGGAGACCGACCCGACGGCCGACGACTGGGACGGCACGATCTACGCCGTGAACCAGACCGCGAAGGACGCCACCTCGGACGAGTCACGCTCGGCGTCGCCGGCACCGAGCGCGTTCAGCGCGGACTCCGACGCCGCGAAGCGCGCCGAGAGCTGCGCCGTCGAGGCCGCCGACCGCTGACCCCCGGCCCGGCTCAGGTCTGACAGCGCGGGCACCAGTAGGTGTCCCGCAGCGTGAGCTCCGAGTCGCCGAGCTCGCCCCGACGCACCGGGGTCCCGCACCGCAGGCAGGGCTTGCCGGCGCGGCCGTAGACCCAGAAGCGGCGCCCGGGCCGGTCGACGCCCGTCGTGACGCGGTTGCTGCGGTCACGATTCATCGTGATGAGCCGGTGGGACAGCGCGATCGCCCGCGCCGGGTCCGGCACCTGTCCGACGGGTCGCGTCGGCAGCACCCCCCGCAGGAAGCACAGCTCGTTCCGGTACACGTTGCCGAGTCCGGCCAGCACGCGCTGGTCGAGCAGCGCGAGCCCGATCGGGCGCTCCGGGTCCGCCGTCAGGTTCTCGAGCGCCCGGTCGGCGTCCCAGTCGGGACCGAGCAGGTCGGGGCCGAGGTGCCCGACGACCTCGGACTCCTGGTCGCGCGGGACGACCTCGAGCACCCCGAGGGTGAACCCGACGGTGGAGACGTCCTCGGCGTCGAGCACGACCCGGGCCTGGTGCGCGGGCCGTCGCCACCGCTCCCCGGGCGCGTAGACGTCCCAGCGGCCCTCCATCTTCAGGTGCGAGTGCACGGTCACGTCGCCGATGCGGTGCAGCAGGTGCTTGCCGCGGGGCACGACCTCGTCGACCGTCCGTCCGACCAGGTCGAGGGTCGCGAACGCGGGGACGCGGAAGTCCGAGCGGGTCAGGACCTTGCCCGCGAGCGCGGTGTGCAGGCGCCGGGCAGCGCGGAAGACGGTGTCACCCTCGGGCACGGCACACCTCCGCTGCGGCTCGTCCGGTCGGCCGTGTCACGTCCCGTGCACCGGCGCACGCCCGGGAGGCCCTGGTCGCGTCAGACACGCAGCCGCAGTCCCTGCGGGGTCGCCGTGAACCCCGCCTCGCGCAGTGCCGACCCGAGCGGCGTCTCCAGCACGAAGTCGCCGTCCACCCGCTCCACCGAGAGCTTCCGCAGCCCGCTCCGCACGGTGGCGGCGATCGAACGCGCCGCGACCGCGAGGTCCGCCGGGTCGTCGGTGAAGGTCAGGACGGACTTCCCGCCGCGCTCGACGTAGACCGCGAGGCGGCCGTCGACCGTGGTCACGAGGGCCCCGGCCTTCCGCCCCGGTCGGTGTCCGCGACCGCTCGTCGACGTCGACCGGCTGGCGGGGACGGCCGCACCGCGGGCGCCCGTCGGAGCGGCGTCGGCCGCGGGACCGGGAGCAGCGGGGTCGGCGTCCGGGTCGGCGGGGGCGTCGTCCGACGGCCACGGCAGCGCCGCACCGTACGGGTTCGCCGGGTCCGTCGCCGCGAGCGTGAGTGCCTGGCGTTCGCGGTCCGGGTCGGCGCGCTCGTCGTCGTCGAGGTCGCGTGCGTAGGTCCGGAGCCGGTCCACGGTCGGGCTCGTCGCGAACTGTGCCGCCCCGAGCCCCTCGACGAAGTACCCGCGGCGTGCCCGGCCGGACTCCTCGAACCGGCTGAGCACCCGGTAGACACCGGCGAACCCGCCACGGACGCCCTCGACCTGCACGGCACCGCGGGTCACGACGCCGTAGCGCTCGAGCAGCTGCTCGGCGGTCGCTGCCGCACGCAGCGTCGAGTCGGACTCGGCGAGCGGCAGGATCGACCACCGACCACCCACGGACGGCGGACCGGACTGCGACGGCAGCGTCGGCCGACGCCGCCCGCGGTACGCCCGGGCCCGCGGCGCGCTCGTCGACCTCGCCTTGCCGCCGAGCATCGACCGCAGCGGCGCGAACGTGTCGTTCGTGACCTGTCCGGCCCAGACCAGGTCCCACAGCGCGGTCGTCAGGGCCTGGTCGTCCGTGCTGCCGACCGCCTGGCCGAGCTGCCGGAAGAAGTAGGCACCACCGCCGGCCAGCGCTCCGAGGACGTCGCGCTGCAGCTCGGTGGTCTCGCCGCCGTCGGGCTCCGCCAGGGTCGTCGACGCGGTCTCGGCGAGGTGCAGGCGCACCCAGCCGTCGTTCCCGGGCAGCGTGCCGCCGCCCGACCACAGGACCTCGCCGGTGGCGGTCAGCTCGTCGAGCATGCTCGTGGAGTAGTCGCTCACGCGGGACGGCAGCACGAGGGTCTCCCACGAGCTCGCGGGCAGGGCGACGCCGGCCAGCTGGTCGATGACCTGCAGCACCCCGTCGACCCCGCGCAGCCCGCCGCGGGTGCCGGGCGCCTGGACGTGCTGCCACGCCGGCAGGAACCGGGCGAGGGTGTCCGGCGACACCGGCTCGACCTCGTGCCGGAGCGCGGCGAGGGACTTCGTCCGGATGCGGCGGAGCACCTCGGCGTCGCACCACTCCGCGCCCTGGCGGTCCGGGCGGAACTCGCCCTCGACCACGCGGCGGTCGGCGACCAGGCGGCGCAGGGTGTCCTGCACGACGGCGATGCCGAGGCCGAGCCGGCTCGCGGCCTCCTGCGCGGCGAACGGTCCGTGCGACCGGGCGTACCGGCCGACCAGGTCGCCGAGCGGGTCCGCGACGGGTTCGACGAAGGCGGTCGGCACGCCGATCGGCAGCGGGACGCCGAGGGCGTCGCGGAGGCGGGAAGCGTCCTCGATCACCGACCAGCGCGTCGCACCGCCCTGCGTGAACGACAGCACACGGCGGTCGCGCTCGAGGGCCTCCAGCGCCGACCGGACGGTCGCACGCGCGGCGTCGGGGTCAGCGGCGTCGGCCACCCAGCTGCGGGCGACGAGCTCGTCCAGCTCGAGGGCGCCGACGAGTCGCAGCACGTCGACGAGTCCCTCGGTGTCGCGCGCTCGACGGTCGGGGGAGAGCCGCTGCAGGTCGCGCTCGACGGAGGCGATGACCGCCGGGTCGAGGAGCTCGCGGAGCTCGGCCCGTCCGAGCAGCTCTCCGAGCAGCGTCGAGTCGAGCGACAGTGCCGCCGCCCGGCGCTCGGCCAGCGGCGAGTCGCCCTCGTACATGAAGGCCGCGACGTACCCGAACAGGATCGACCGGGCGAACGGCGACGGCTGCTCGGTCTCGCGCTCGACCAGGCGGATGCGGCGCTCGGCGATCTGGTCCGAGATGCCGAGCAGCGCCGGCACGTCGTAGACGTCCTGCAGGACCTCGCGCACGGTCTCGAGCACGATCGGGAACGTCGGGTACTTCCGCGCGACCTCGAGCAGCTGCGACGCCCGCTGGCGCTGCTGCCAGAGCGGCGACCGCTGCCCGGGGTTCCGCCGCGGCAGGAGCAGGGCCCGGGCCGCGCACTCGCGGAAGCGGGCGGCGAAGAGCGCCGAGCCGCCGACCTCGTCGGTGACGAGCGCCTCGAGGTCGTCGCGCTCGAACACGAACAGGTCGGCGCCGGGCGGTTCCGCGTCGGTCTCCGGGATCCGCACCACGATGCCGTCGTCGGCCGCCATCGCGTCGCCGTCGATGCCGTGCCGTTCGCGCAGCCGGGCGCCGACCGCCAGGGCCCACGGCGCGTGCACCTGCATGCCGTACGGCGAGTGCAGGATGAGCCGCCAGTCGCCGAGCTCGTCGCGGAACCGCTCGACCACGAGCGTGGTGTCGTTCGGCACGTGACCGGTCGCCGCACGCTGGTCGCGCAGGAAGGTCAGCAGGTTCGTCACGGCCCGCTCGTCCAGCCCGCCGGAGGCGACCCGGGCACGCGCGTCGTCGTCGGAGGCCGCGTCGACCTCGCGCACGAACGCACCGGTCGCCCGTCCCAGCTCGGCGGGACGACCGATGCCGTCGCCCTTCCAGAACGGGACCCGCCCGGGTTGCCCGAACGCCGGGCTGACGATGACCCGGTCGTGCGTGATCTCCTCGATGCGCCAGCTCGTCGCGCCGAGGGCGAAGACGTCGCCGACGCGGGACTCGTAGACCATCTCCTCGTCGAGCTCGCCGACGCGCGATGCCTTCTCGCCGACCATGAAGACGCCGAACATGCCGCGGTCCGGGATCGTGCCGCCGCTCGTCACCGCGAGTCGCTGGGCGCCCGGACGCCCGGTCAGGGTCCCGTGCACGCGGTCCCACACCAGGCGCGGCCGGAGTTCGGCGAACTCGTCGCTCGGGTACCGCCCGGTCACCAGGTCGAGCGTCGCCTCGAACGCCGACCGCGGCAGCGAGCTGAACGGGGCGCTCCGCCGGACGAGCTCGAACCAGTGCTCCACCTCGACGGTGTCGATCGACCCGGCGGCCACGGTGTGCTGCGCGAGGACGTCGAGCGGGTTCGCGGGCACCGAGATCGACTCGATCTGCCCGGAGACCATGCGCTCGACGGTGACCGCGCTGTTCACGAGGTCGGCGCGGTGCTTGGGGAACAGCACGCCGCGCGAGATCTCGCCGACCTGGTGTCCGGCGCGACCGACGCGCTGCAGGCCGCTGGCGACCGACGGCGGGGCCTCGACCTGGACCACGAGGTCGACCTCGCCCATGTCGATGCCGAGCTCGAGCGAGCTGGTCGCGACGACGCAGCGCAGACGTCCGGACTTCAGGTCGTCCTCGATGATCGCGCGCTGGTCCTTCGACACGGAGCCGTGGTGGGCGCGGGCGAGCACCGGGACCGACGGGTCGGAGCCGCCGCCCTCGGTCTGTCCGGACTGCCCGACGAGCTGCGCCGGCGGTCGCTTCGGCTGTGCGACGGGTGCGTGCGCGGACGCCCGACCGGGGGACTGTGTGACGGGAGCCGACCCGGCCACCGCGCCCACCGCCTCCGCGCCCACGACCTCCGGCGCGCCGAGCGCAGCCGTGCCGACACCCGCCGCGTCGACGGCCCCGAGCACGCGTTCCTCGTGGATCTCGTTGAGCCGTGCCGTCAGGCGTTCCGCGAGTCGGCGCGAGTTGGCGAACACGATCGTCGAGCGGTGCTCCTCGATGAGGTCGACGACGCGTTCCTCGACGTGGGGCCAGATCGAGCCGTTCGTCGGTGACTCGGTCGCGTCGGCACCGACCGGCGGGGCGCCGAGCTCGGTCATGTCGTCGACCGGCACGACCACGCGCAGGTCGAAGGTCTTCTGCGCCGGCGGGGCGATGATCGACACGGGCGCGCGGCCGCCGAGGAACCGGGCGACCTCCTCCGCGGGGCGCACGGTCGCGGACAGGCCGATCCGCTGCACGGGCTTCTCGAGCAGGTCGTCGAGGCGCTCGAGCGAGACCGCCAGGTGTGCGCCGCGCTTGGTCGAGGCGACCGCGTGGACCTCGTCCACGATGACGGTGTCGACGTTCACCAGGGTCTCGCGCGCCCGCGACGTGAGCATGAGGTAGAGCGACTCGGGCGTCGTGATGAGGATGTCCGGCGGCTGCCGCAGGAGCCGCTGCCGGTCGGACGACGGGGTGTCACCGCTCCGGACGCCCACCGTGACCTCGGGCGGTTCCGTCCCGAGCCGACGCGCGGTCTGCGTGATGCCGACGAGCGGGCTGCGGAGGTTCCGCTCGACGTCGACACCGAGGGCCTTGAGCGGAGAGACGTAGAGCACCCTCGTGCGCTGCTTCGCCGGCGGACGGTCGCTCGCGCTGATGAGCCGGTCGATCGACCAGAGGAACGACGCCAGCGTCTTGCCGGAGCCGGTCGGGGCGACCACGAGCGCGTGCTGCCCGGTGGAGATCGCGTCCCACGCGCCGGCCTGCGCCGCGGTCGGGCCGGGGAACGCGCCACGGAACCACTCCGCGGTCGCGGGGGAGAAGCGCTCGAGGACGTCCGTCATGGTCCGTCCCATCCTGCCCGTCGCCACCGACAGCGGTCCGGGGGAGGACGGGTGCTTGACAGGCCGATCCGTAGCGATCTATCGTTGACCCATCGCGATAGGAACACAACGCATCGCGAGCTCACGTCACCACCGACAGGAAGGAGTCATCATGCGCCCCTCGTACGATGACCTCGACAGCACCACGCCCCGCCGCGGCCCCCGCGGCACCGGTCCGCGCGGCCCCCGCTTCGGCGGCGCGCGACAGCACCACGGCCACGGCTTCCCCGGCCGCGACCGCGGCGACCACGACCACGGCGGACGCGGCGGCTTCGGCCCCGGGTTCGGCGGACGCGGCGGCTTCGGCCCGGGCTTCGGTCCCGGCTTCGGCGGCGGCCCCGGCTTCGGGCGCGAGCGCCGCCGTCGCGGCGACGTCCGCCTCGCGATCCTCGGGCTGCTCGCCGAGGGCCCGCAGAACGGCTACGCCGTGATCAAGACCATCGCCGAGCGCACCGGCGGTGCCTGGAAGCCGAGCCCCGGCTCGGTCTACCCGACGTTCCAGCAGCTCGTCGACGAGGACCTCGTCGTCTCGAACGGCGACGGCCGCAAGACGCTCTTCGAGCTCACCGACGCCGGCCGCGCCGAGGCCGAGGCGAAGGCGGACGAGATCGCCGCCGCGTTCGACGCCGCGCCGGGCATGCCCGACACGCAGCGCGAGTTCGTCGAGGCCCTCCGCAAGGCGATGGGGGTGCTGCACATGTACCGCACCAGCGCCTCCGACGAGCAGACCAGGGCCGCGACGGCGAAGGTCGACCAGCTCCGCAAGGACCTGCTGCAGATCCTCGCCGAGTAGCGCCGTGCCGGACGGGAGGCACGTGGCGACCCCGCCACGCGCCTCCTGGCCGTCAGTCGGTCACCCGGTCACCTTCGCGGACCCGTCGCGGGAGCGGCCGTCAGGACGCGTCGACGAACGCGGCCACGTCGGCGAGCTCCTCGGCGGACACCGCGTGCGGCAGGCCGACGTACGTCCGGTCGGTCACGTCCGTGTGCGTCGCGGCCCACGCCTGCGTCCGCGCGGTGGCCTCGGCCGGGATCACCGGGTCGAGGTCGCCGTGTCCCAGGAAGACCCGGGGACGGACGGCCGCGACCGCCTCGTCGCGGGAGTCGGTCACCCCGGGCACCACGAACCCGGACAACGACACCGCGAAGGCGAACGCGGCCGGTCGGGCACGCAGGAGCTGCAGCGCCATCGACCCGCCCTGCGAGAACCCGAGCAGACCGATGCGCGGGTGGTCGGCGGACACGGCGTCGATCCATTCGAGGACACCGGCGACCGCGGCGTCGACCGGCTCGAGCGCGGGCGACCCCGGCGTCCCGAGCGGGTACCAGGAGAACCCGGGCCCCCACGGCATCGGTGCGCGGAGCGATGCGACGGTCCAGACGGACGGCAGCGCGGGCGCGAGCCCGAGCAGGTCGCGCTCGTGCGACCCCACCCCGTGCATGGCCACGAGCAGGGGCGTGCCCGCGCGTTCCCCGGTCGGACGGGTCCACTGCACGATGTCCGCATCGATCACGGGGACCACGCTAGCCGTCCACGGCGACCGCGCCTCCCGCCGAACTCGCCGGGGCGACTGGTAGACACGGTGCATGGCCTCGCTGCGCACCCCCGACCCCGACTCCGGCTGGCTGTCCGACGAGGAGCTCGCCGACGTCCGTCGTCGACTGCCCATCTGCTACGTCGAGGCCCTGCCCGTCCGGACCGACGGGCTCGGTGTCGTGACCGAGGTCGGCGTGCTGCTCCGTGTCGCCCCGAGCGGCTCGATCGCGCGCACGCTCGTCTCCGGCCGCGTGATGTTCGGCGAGTCGATCCGCACGGCGCTCTTCCGGCACCTCGAGAAGGACCTCGGTCCGATGGCGTTCCCGCAGCTCCCCGCGAGCCCCACGCCCTTCACGGTGGCCGAGTACTTCCCGCTCCCCGGCGCCTCGGTGTTCACCGACGAGCGGCAGCACGCGATCTCCCTCGCGTACGTCGTCCCGGTCACCGGCACCTGCGAGCCCCGGCAGGACGCCCTCGAGCTCACGTGGATGAGCCCGATGGAGGCAGCCTCCGACGCCGTCGCCGAGGAGATGGAGGGCGGCCGCGGTGCACTCCTGCGCGCCGGCCTCGCCTCGGTCGGCGCCCTGCACTAGCCATCACATCACCGCGGCGCTCCCGGGCCGCGCCCGCGACGATGCCGACCTGCTCCGAACCACGGAAGCGACATCGAACCACCGGCACGGTCTGGTTCCACGTCGTTTCCGTGGTTCGATCCGCGGGCGACCGAACCGACGCGGTGCCCGCACACGACGAAGCCCCCGGAACCATGCGGTTCCGGGGGCTTCGCAGCTCGGTCGTGGACCGGCTTCAGTGCTTCTCGTCGCGGAGGGAGTCCGCAACGCCGTGCGCTGCGCCCTTGACGTCGTCGACACCCTGCTTGGCCGACGCCTTGGCCTGGTCGGTCTGACCCTCGGCCTTCAGCTTGTCGTTGCCGGTGAGGTTGCCAACGCCCTCCTTGACCTTGCCGACGAGCTTCTCGCCGGTGTGGTTCTCTTCGCTGCCAGCCATACGGTCTCCTTCCAACGACGGACGATTCCCCGTCGGCCACTCGCGCGGCCGTCGGTGAAGGAGAACCTACGCGTGGGGACGCCCGGTGCTCCCACCGGGCGTCCAGGTTCCGGACACCGTCGCTCCGGCCCGAGCGGACCGCTCAGTGGCGGTCGGCAGCCCCCGCCGGACGCGATGCGCGACGCGATCCGCCGCGGCGACGACCGCCGCCGGACTCACCCGCACCGGAACGACCCGCTGCGTAGCCGCCCTCGGACGACCACACCGGGGCGGACCCGCCACGGACGACGTCACTCGACGCCCGACGGCTCCCGCCCGAACGACGCTGCCCACCGGCGGCCGCACCGCCCGACGCTGCAGCACCCGAGCCCGAGCCGTTGCCGCGACCGGCACCACCGGCGCGCCCGGTGCCACCAGCGGAGGCCGGAGCCCCCGCGGTGACGGGACGACCACCGCGACCACCGGCGGCGCGACCCGAGCCGCGACCGGCCGAGGCGGTCTCGGGAGCCTGCGTCGAGCCTCCCGACCGACCGCCGCGACCACGGCGACGACCGCCGCCCGCGGACTCGGCGAGACCCGTCTCGGTCGCACGCGGCTGCCGCTGGCGCTGCTGCTGTGCGGGCTGCTCCGGAGCGAGGTGGCGGATCGGCGCGACCTCGCCGACGAGCGACGCGACGGCCGGCGAGGTCGCGGTGACCTGCTGCGGGGTGACCTTGATCGCGGCGGCACGCATCATCTGTGCGACGTCGCGGCGCTCGGCCGGCAGCGTCACGGTGACGACGTCACCCGAGGACCCGGCACGCGCGGTGCGGCCCGAACGGTGCAGGTACGCCTTGTGCTCGGTCGGCGGGTCGACGTGCACGACGAGCTCCACGTGGTCGACGTGCACACCACGGGCGGCGACGTCGGTGGCGACGAGCACGAGGGCCTCGCCGGAGGAGAACTTCGCGAGGTTCCGCTCCCGCGCACCCTGCGACAGGTTGCCCTGCAGGTCGACGGCCGGGATACCCTGGCTCGTGAGCTGCTTCGCCAGGCGCTTCGCGTGGTGCTTGGTGCGCATGAAGAGGATGCGGCGGCCGGTGCCCGAGGCGAGCGCGCGGACGAGGTCCTTCTTCGCGTCGGCGTCGGCGACCTCGAACAGGTGGTGGGTCATCGCCTCGACCGGGCTGGTCTCGTCGTCGACCGAGTGCATCACCGGGCTGTGCAGGAACTTCTTGACGAGCTTGTCCACGCCGTTGTCGAGCGTGGCCGAGAACAGCAGGCGCTGCCCCTGCTCCGGGGTCGCCTGCATGATCTTCGTCACGCCGGGCAGGAAGCCCATGTCGGCCATGTGGTCGGCCTCGTCGAGGACGGTGACCTCGATGTCGCCGAGGCTCACGTGCCCCTGCTGCATGAGGTCGGCGAGGCGGCCCGGGCAGGCGACGACCACGTCGACACCGGCGCGGAGCGCGTCGACCTGACGGCCCTGGCCCACGCCGCCGAAGATCGTCGTCGTGTTGAGGCCCATCGACTTCGCGAGCGGGGCGAGGGTCGCGTCGATCTGCGTCGCGAGCTCACGGGTCGGGGCGAGCACGAGCGCACGGGGGCGGCCGGCGCGGCGCGGGCGACGGCTCGCGGCCAGACGGGCGGCCAGGGGGATCGCGAAGGCGATCGTCTTGCCGGAGCCGGTGCGCCCGCGGCCGAGCACGTCCTTGCCCTGCAGGGAGTCGGGGAGCGTGTCGGCCTGGATCGGGAACGCGGTCTCCTTGCCCTGCTGGGCGAGGGACTGGACCATCGGCGCGGGGACGCCGAGGTCGGAGAAACGGATGTCCTGGTTGGTCATGGTGACCTTTCGGGCCGGCTCGTGCCGGCCGTGGGCGCGCTGGCATGTGGCGCGCGGGCGGGAACCCCGCGTCAGCAGAGGCTGACGCGGTCGCCGCAGCAGAGAGCCTGGCACCGGGATGTCGGTGCGCGATCATCGACCGGATGAGGGTCGGGAGTCGGGGGCGTCCGTACGACGCACGAGGCGATCGGCGCCTCGAGTACCACCAGCATAGCGGGTGCTCGTCGAACGAGCCGGGGCCGTTCGCGTCGGGCGTGCGACGTGGCGTGCGACGGGGCGTGCGATGATCCCGTGGTGCGCACGCGATCCGTCCTCCTGACCACCGCGATCGCGCTGGTCGCCGTCCTCGGCAGCGCAGGCTGTGCCGAGGCCGCGACACCCGCCGGGTCGACGGCCTCCTCGTACCGGAACCTGCCGACCTCCGGGCGCCCCGACTACCAGCTCGGCGGTGGGTACACGCCGCCGTCCGGGGTGACGATCGTCGAGCGGGACAGCACCGACCGCCCGGCCGCCGGGAAGTACTCCGTCTGCTACGTCAACGGCTTCCAGACCCAGCCGGGAGCGCTCGCCGGGTGGGAGCGCCGGGCGCCGTCGGCACTGCTGCGCGACGGTTCCGGCGAGCTCGTCGCCGACCCGGGCTGGCCGGACGAGGTGCTCCTCGACACCCGGACCGCCGCGAAGCGCGCCGCGATCACGAAGGAGCTCACGAAGTCGGTCGCGCGGTGCGCCGACCGCGGGTTCGCCGCCGTCGAGTTCGACAACCTCGACTCGTGGACACGGTCGGGGAAGCGACTGACCCGCGCGGGGAACCTCGCGCTGGCGGCGACGCTCGTCCGGCTCGGGCACGACCGCGGTCTGGCCGTCGGGCAGAAGAACACGCCGCAGCTCGGGAAGGCCGGGCGGCAGTCGACGGGCTTCGACTTCGTCGTCGCCGAGGAGTGCGTGCAGTACGACGAGTGCTCGGCCTACACGGCCGCGTACGGGAAGCGCGTGGTCGACGTCGAGTACGCGGACACGCTCGACCGCTCGTGGGCATCGGTGTGCCGCCTGCGCGACCGCCCGGCCATGACGATCCTGCGGGACCGCGACCTGGTCACCCCGGCGTCGGACGAGTACGTCTTCGAGCACTGCTGAGGACCCCGTCCGGTCCCGTCGCGCCCGGCGCGACGCAACGTCGGCGGCAGTGCGCAGGAGCACAGCGCTGCGAGACCTCGCCGACGTTGCGTGTCGCGGAGGGCGCGCACGGCGGTCGGCCGGGAGGCACGGTGTGCCTTCCGCCCCGCGCGTCGCGGACGGCGGGCGGTCGCCTCAGGCGGGCCAGGCGTCGCGCAGTGCCGCTGCGGCCTGGTCGGCGGACAACCCGGCCGCTCGCGCGGCGGCGGCCAGGGCATGCGCTGCCCCGGCGACGGCGTCGGGCACCTCGGCCGGCCGCACCACCCGCGTGCCGGCGCCCCGGGCGGTGTGCACGAGCCCGGCCTCCTCGAGCAGCTGGTAGGCCTTCGCGACCGTGCCCGCGGCGAGCGAGAGCTCCTCGGCCAGGGCCCGCACGCTCGGCAGGCGCTCCCCGTCGACCAGGTACCCGGCGGCGATCTGCGCCGCGATCTGCGAACGGACCTGCTCGAAGGGCGGCACCCGGCCGCCCGCGTCGAGTGCCACGAGTCCCGTCATGCGATCCACCCTTGCGTCCTGTCCGTGTGCTCGTGCGTGCGTCGTGTCAGAAGTCGTACTGCTCGCCGACCGGGATCGGCACGGCGACGGTGTTGCCCGGGGGCGCGAGGGGGCACGCCCACGCCGGGTCGTACGCGCACGAGGGGTTGTACGCGAAGTTGAAGTCGAGGACGAGCTCGCCGTCGTCGCCGCCGAGGTCCGCACCCTTGATCGTGTCGAGCAGGTACCGCCCGCCGCCGTAGGTGCCGCGGGCACGACCGGCGCTGGCGTCCTTCACGGGCACGAAGACCCCGCCCGCGTAGCCGCCGTGCGACCAGACGTCGAGCGTGCCGATGCCCGGCAGCCGCACGACACCGAGCCGGTCGAAGTGCACGACGCCGTCGGTGCCCGTCTCCACGTCCATCGCACGGGGCTCGGCGGACTCGATGCGCGCGCGGAACCGCCACTCGGGGTCGTAGTCGGGCACGGGCAGCGCCTCGAAGTCGCGGGCGTCCTCGTCGAGCAGCGGACTGGCCGGGTGCTCGGCGAACATCGCGTCGCGGGTCTCGCGCCACATCGCGTGCGCGGTCTCGGGGTCGGCCGTCGCCCGCACCCGTCGGTACAGGTCGAACGTCATCCGCCGCCAGTCCACGGTGGCGAGGGTGCTGTGCACGCGGTCCTGGGCCCTCGGCTCCTGCGTCTGGCTCACGAGGACGAGCGTACGCCCGGGTGCTCCGGACCCGCCAGCGACGGGCCGGGGCTGTGGACGGTCCCCTGCGGGTGCTCCCGTGACGGCCCTGGCACACTGGTCGGACAGCGACCGACGAGGGGACGGGCGACGTGACCAGGGGAACGACGACCAGACGGACCGCCGCCGCGCGGACCACGGCGGGACGGGCGGCACCACGCGTGCACCGCTCGATCGCCCCGATCGTGGCGGGACTGACCCTCGTCGCGGTCCTGAGCGGGTGCACGGTGTCCGCCTCCGCGAACCGGACGGTGTCGCCGTCGGGGTTCGAGGACGTGGTGGCCGACGCACTCGAACGCGAGGTCGGTCAGCGTCCGCTGGTCGACTGCGGTACGGACCCGATCGACCTGGTCGAGGGGAACACCGTGCACTGCGAGATCGGTGCCGAGGGTGACACGACCGTGTACGACTCCGTCGTCGAGGTGCGTGACGTCGACGGCACGGACTACGCCGTCCACGTGCAGGTGGACGAGCAGCCGAAGTCCTGACGGACGTCGCGCGTCAGTGCCCGGGACGGCCCCACGACGGGGCGAGCTGCCGCATCCGGAGCGCACGCCACTGCCAGATGACCCACATGCCCGGCCAGAGTAGGGCCCCGAGGAGCGTGGGGCGCATCCGGTAGGTGAGCCGGTCGAGCAGCAGGGTCCGCCCGTCACCGAGGTCGACGGTGGCCATCCGGTGCCGCATGGTCATCCGCCCGAAGAGCCCCGAGGTGCCACCTCCGTTGTCGCGTTGCACCGGCACCCCGTCGACCTCGTACAGGTCGATGTCGACGTGCGTGTCGCCGCTCGGCACGACCCCGAGGGCGTCGGCGGTGATCGGGTGCGGGACGCCGGGGGTCCAGCGCTCCGGGAGTCCCTCCGGTGACCGTGAGCGGTAGACGAGGAACGGCTTCGTGACGGCGACCATCACCGAGGGCGACAGCAGGGCGTCGCGGACGGCGTCGACCGGGGCGTCGAGGACGATGCGGAGACCGACGTGCATGCTGCGGACGCTACGCCGTGGCGCTGGGCGGGCGACGTCCCCGCGGGGGACGGTGCACCCGTGCGTCCGACGGGTCAGGCGTGCCGGGCGGCCCGACGCCGTGCGCCCTCGGCACGGTCCCGCGTGCGCAGGCGCTCGGTGAGCGACAGGCGCACGGTCGGCCACTCGGTGGCGGTGATCGAGAAGACCACGGTGTCGCGCAGCGTGCCGTCCCGGCCGATCGAGTGGCTGCGCAGGACGCCGTCCTGCTTCGCGCCGAGCGAGGCGATCGCCGCCCGCGACTGCTGGTTGTGCCAGTGCGTCCGGAACTCGACGGCGATGCAGTCCCAGGTGTCGAACGCGTGCGAGAGCAGGAGCAGCTTCGCCTCGGTGTTGATCCCGCTCCGCTGTGCCGCCCGCGCCAGGAAGGTGTAGCCGATCTCGACGCGACGGTTGGCGGTGTCGATGTTCGCGAAGGTGGTCGCCCCGACGACGCGACCGGTCGGGCGGTCACGGATCGCGAAGGGCACCATCCGCCCCGCCGCGTGCTCGCCGAGCCGCCGGTCGATCTCGGCCTCGACCCGGTCGGGGGCCGGCACCGAGGTGTACCAGGTGCGCCAGAGGTCGCCGTCCGCCACCGCCGCCCGCAGGTCGTCCGCGTGCTCGGCCGCCAGGGGCTCGAGGGTGACGCGGTCGCCGGTCAGCGTGGGGACGGTGGCGATCTCCATGGTCACCGATCCTACGGTCGCGGCACCGACAGCGGGGTCGAGCGGGCACAGGCTGTGGACCGGGCTCCTGTGGGGACGGACAGGGACCGCCGGGGACGGACCGGGACGGACGGGGACGGCCCGCGGCTATCGTGGACCGGTGGCAGCACGCACCCAGGAGCAGTACCAGGTCCGGTTCGCGTGGGGGAGCGCCGGTGCCGACCGGATCGCGCACGGCACGCACCTCGTGGTGTGGGTGGACGTCCTGCCGGAACCGTCCGGGGGCGGGGCCGACCCCGCGGCACGGGCGCGGGCCGCGGCAGCCCTGCTGCCCGACGGCCCGGAGGTCGTGCTCGGCCACCTCGCCAACGCGGCGGCGGTCGCGGAACGCGTGACGAGCCTCCAGGCCGAGCGCGGGGACCGGTGCGTCGTCGCGGTCGTCGCCGCGGGCCGCACCACCGACCTCGGCGTCACCGTCGCGGACGCCGCCGGGGAGCCGACGGACGGCGCGGAGACGCCGGAGCCCGCGGTCGAGGACCTGCTCGCCGCCGGGGCCGTCGTCGACGCCCTCGTCACGGTCGGCATCGACCACACCTCGCCCGAGGCGGCCACCGCCTGCGCCGCGTACACGGGACTCCGTCGCGCGGTGCGGCACCTCGTGAGCGCCGCGGAGGGTGCGGCTGACCTGGACCGGGAGACGGTGCACGCGGCGCTCGCCGCGGGGCCCGAGCTCGTCGTCCTGCGGGAATCCGGCACCCGGGCGTAGCGTTCCCGATCGGGACCGGCGTCGCCAGGACGCCGCTGATCGCAAGGAGCACGTCATGAAGGCAGTCGTCGGCGACACCGTGATCGCGGAGGCTCCGCAGGAGGACCTCATCCAGATCGAGGGGAACTGGTACTTCCCGCCGTCGAGCGTGGCGCCGGAGTTCTTCTCGGAGAGCGACACCCAGTACCACTGCCCGTGGAAGGGCGACACGCAGTACTACACCGTCACGGTCGACGGTCAGGCGCTGCCGGACCGCGCCTGGACCTACCCCACGCCGATCCCGTCGTCGTTCGACCGGGTCGGCAAGGACTACTCGGGCTACTACGCCTTCTGGAAGGAAGTCCGCGTCGTCGACTGACACGGGGACGACCCGGTCGTCGCCGTCCGGCGGGTTCAGCCGGCCAGCGTCAGCACCACGAGCGCCACGTTGAGGGCGACGATCACCAGCGCGATGACACCCGCGACCACGCGGGTGGTCATCGCGTTGGCGTCGGCGCCCATGATGCTCCGCCGTGACGTGTAGACCACGAGCGGCACGATCGCGAAGGCGATGCCGAAGCTCAGCACCACCTGGCTGAGCACGAGGAGCATCGTCGGGTCCGCGCCGACGGCCAGGAGCACCACGGCGGGCAGCAGCGTGACGAGCCGGCGCACCGCGACCGGGATGCGGACGTGCAGCAGCCCGTGCATGATCTCCGCGCCGGCCATGCAGCCCACCGAGGTCGACGCCAGACCGGACGCGAGCAGGCCGACCGCGAACAGCACGCCCACGACGGGGCCGACGTTCGCCGCGATCGCGGCCTGCGCGCCGGGGATGGTGTCGGTGCCCGCGACCCCGGGCAGCGTGGCGGCGGCGAGCACGAGCATGCAGACGTTGACACCGCCCGCGACGACGAGGGCCAGCCCGACGTCCCACCGCGTCGCGACGAGCACCCGGCGGCGCTCCGGCCCGGCGGGGACGTCGCCGTGCCGGTCCCGTGCCAGGGCCGAGTGCAGGTAGACCGCGTGCGGCATCACCGTCGCACCGAGCATCGAGGCGGCGAGGAGCACCGACTGCGCGCCCTCGAACCGGGGGACCAGGCCGCTGACGAGCTCGCCGGGGGAGACCTGCGCGGACAGCAGGCCCGCGCAGAAGCCGACGGTGAGGACCGCGAGCATCGTCGTCACCACGGCCTCGAACGTGCGGGTGCCCCGGCGGCTGTGCAGGAGCAGGATCGCCATCGAGACCACGCCGGTGAGCACGCCGCCGACGACGAGCGGCAGGCCGAACAGCAGGTGCAGCGCGAGCGCCCCGCCGATGACCTCGGCGACGTCGGTCGCGGCGGCGACGACCTCGGCCTGGGCCCAGAAGAGCAGCCGCGGGGTGCGACGCATCCGCAGGCCCAGGTGTTCCGGCAGCGACCTCCCGGTGACGACCCCGAGCTTCGCCGACAGGTACTGGACCACGACGGCACTGGCGTTCGCGGCGACGAGCACCCAGAGCAGCAGGTACCCGTACTGCGCACCGGCGGTCAGGTTCGCCGCGACGTTGCCCGGGTCGACGTAGGCGATCGCGGCGACGAAGGCGGGCCCGAGCAGCGTGAGGCCGGCGGCACGGCGACGCGGCCGACCGGGACCTGGTCCGGGGCCGGATCCGCCGGTGCCGTCGTCGAGACGTCCAGAGGGGGCACGGCGGGCGGCGGCGGTGTCGGACATGCCGACAGCCTGCCAGGTTTCGGCGGACCGAATCCTCAGATTCGGCGTGTCACGAGTCGTCCGGGCAGGGCGCCCTAGGCGGCCGCACGTCGCGCCCGGTGCGCGCGGACCTTCGCGCGGTTGCCGCACCGCTGCATCGAGCACCACCGGCGGGTGCCGCCACGCGACGAGTCGTAGAAGACGAGCCCGCAGTCGTCCGCCGAGCACCGGCTGAGGCGGGTCGCCTGTCCGTCCGCGGCGACGTCGTCGAAGCCCACCTCGGTGAAGAGCGCCACCGCGTCGCGGGCCACGCTCGACAGCGCCTGGGCCAGACGGACCCGGTTCGCACCCGCGCGGCGTCGGCCCCCGGGCAGGCTCGGGGGCACGTCCGGCAGCGCCGCGAACAGGTTCACCGTGTCGATGTCGTCCGGTGCCGGCCGGGTCCGACCGGTACCGGCGCGGAGCCCGGCCGCGACCGCGGTCCGTTCGGCGGGGCCCGACGAGCGGACGGGGGCCGGGGCAGCGGCGACGGCCAGTCGTCCGATCGCGGCGCGGAGGGCTCGGGCGTCCTGCAGCTCCCGCGCCGTCGCGCCGACGTCGATCGGCTCGGTGTGGTCGCCGAGCCACTCGTCCAGGTCGGCCGGCGTCACGAGGAGCTCACCGAGCCGGGCGCGGGGGCGACGGCCGTCGGCATCGTCGGCGAACCCACCGGTGTGGGCGAAGTCCAGGGCGATCCGGCCGGCGTCGAAGAACCACGACGACCCGCTGTCCGTCCGGATGTGCTGCCCCGTGTGCATCCGCCCAGGCTAACGGCTCCCCGGCGCGCCTCCACGTGCCGGATCGATCATGCGGTAGCCGCGCGCCGCTCCCAGGTGATGAGGTTCCGGCCGTCGAAGCGTCGCGCGCACCGGGCGCAGGCGAGGGGGCGCGTCGGTGTCCGGTAGCGGAAGTGCTCGTGGCCCGCGGGGCAGGTGCCGACCCACGGCGCGAGCTCCGACGCGACGGGCCCGTCGTACAGGCGGGAGCCGGTGTACCCGATGTCCGCCGCGGTGCGTCGCCAGACGGGCCCGTGACCGGCACGGGGGCCGGCGAGCGCGTGGGCGACCTCGTGCAGCAGGACCTGGTCCACGTCGTCGTCCGACACCCGGGTGACGATGTGCCGGCTCACCGTGATGCGTCGGCGGCCGAAGTCGCACTGCCCCGCGCGGGTCCTGGCGTGGTCGAACGCGAACGTCCACCCGCCCGGGCCGAGGTACACCGCCAGCAGGTGCTCGGCTCGTGCACGGACCCGCTCGAGCGTCGCCGCGGGCTGCGTCGCCGCTGCGGGCTGCGTCGTCACCGTGCGCCGGGGTCCCGCAGGTCGTCGGTGGGCTCGTCGCGCGGCGCCTGACCCTTCTGCGCCGCCTTCGCCGCGATCCGACCCCAGATGTCGTCGGCGTCGGTGCGTGCGGCGTCGGGTGCGCCGAGCACACGGCGACGGACCGGCGGGACCTGCTTGACCGGTTCGGCGACGCGGGTCGTCTGCGGCTCGTCGTCCTCGGCCCGGCGCGCGGCGACCTCGCGGGCCGTGCGGGGCTTGTCCTCGGGGGCCTTCGGCTGCGCCACCGAGGCCCGGAGCGCGGCCTCGACCGCGGTGCGGAGTGCCTCGGTGCGCTCCGACGGAGCCCCCGCCTGCCGGAAGGCCTGGTAGGCACGCGAGAGCGCCGACCGGGCCTCGTCGAACCGTGACAGCTCGAACAGCGACCAGCCCTCGAGCTCGGCGGCGGCGCCCTCGAGCTCCGGCCACTCCTCGGTCCGGGCGGTGTCGCGCGCCATCGCGGCCTCGGTCGCGGCACGCTCGTGGCGGCCCAGGTCGTGCAGCACGTGCGCACGACGGATGCGCGCGGCGACCTTGTCCGACCGCTCACCGGTGAACATCGTCAACCGGAAGACCTCCTCCGCGACGACGAGCGACTCGTCGAGCCGGCCGAGCAGGCGGAGGAGCTCGGCCCGCTCCGCCAGGGCCTCGGTGCTCCGGCTCTGCCCGAGGTCGCGCAGCCGCTGCTCCACGGCGTCGGCGTCGACGGCCGGCCGCAGGCTGATCGGCGCGAAGGTGCTCCCCGGGCTCACACCCGCGGTGACCGGGGCGGAGTCGCCCGGCGCGGCGTGACGGGGTTCCCGAGCGCGGTCGGGTTGCTGGCTGTCGTCAGGCGGGAGGGACATCGGTTCGAGGGTAACCGCGGGCTCCCGTGAGCGGGCGGTGCCACGCGCACGGGGGGTCCGAGAACGCGGACCGGTCCGGGACGCGGAACGGCCCGCCCCGCTGCAGCGGGACGGGCCGTCGGTGGTACTCGTGGATCAGTTGCCGCCGGTGACCGCGGCAGCCGCGGCGATGCTGACCGCGATGAACGTCGCGAAGGTGGCGACGACGGCGAGGATGATCGCGAGGACACCCCAGACGCGACCCCGGCCCGCGACCGCCGCGATGATGCCCTGCACCAGGGCCCACAGGCCGAGGACGGCTGCGATGAGGATGATGATCGCCCCGCCGCCGAGCTGGCTCATCGCGGACGGGTCGTTCATGAGCTGCTGCTGCAGCTGTTCCTGCTGCTGCACCGATCCGCCGCCGTCGCGTGCGATCTGCTCGAGTGCGGCGTTGCCCGCGAACGCGGCGCCCAGCACGGCACCGCCGACGACGCCGAGCACGAGCGACAGGACCCCGAGCGCGAACGCCACGAGGCCGACGGTCTTCTTCTTCTTCGCCGGCTTCGTCTCCTCGGAGGACTGCCACGCCGGGCTGCCTGCACTCGCCGGCGCCGAGGACGCCGCGTAGGGCTGGTGCGACCCCTGGTGCTCGCCCCACGTCGGGGACTCGTGACGGCCGTCGCGCTGGTCGTACCGACCGTGCTGGTCGTGCTCGCCGTGCTGCGGCTGGCCGTACTGCTGCTGTCCGTGCTGGTCGCGCTCGCCGTACTGCTGCTGCCCGTACTGGTCGCGCTCGCCGTACTGCTGCTGCCCGTACTGCTGCTGGCCCTGGTGCTGCTCGCCGTACTGCGGCGCCGATCCCGGTGCCGGGTCCACGCGCTCGCCGTAGCGGGGTGCGTCGTGCTGGTCGCGCTGCGGCGCACTGCCCCAGACCGGCGCGTCGCCGTCGCCCGTCCGGTCCTCGTTGCTCCGGTCGTCGTTCGTCATCAGGGGACTCCCTCGGTCGGTCGCGCGGTCGCGCGGTCGTTGTCCCCCATCCTGGCAGCCGGATGCCCGACGTGTTCAGGGGGACTCGGCGCTCCTGTACCCGTCCCACGGCCGGGAGGCCCGGCACCGGACCGGCACCGGGCCTCCCGTCCGGCGTGTGGTCGGGACGCGACCGCGGGCTCAGCCGCCGAAGACGCTGCGGTTCGGTTCGGGGGACGCGACCGCGGTCGCGTCGGTGACGATGGGCGCGCCCGCCGTGAAGGCACGGAGCTCCTGCCCGTGCACCACCTTCGCCGGCATCGGGTCGGACGAGTAGCGCCGGGGCATGTCCGCCACGGGGAGGTCGGTCCGCGACCCGAGCAGCACGATGTTGCCGAACCGCCGCCCCTTGAGCATGCCGGTGTCGGCGACGGCCGCGACCGACGGCAGGACGGCCTGCAGCGTCGATGCCTGCCCGCGTGCGAAGGCCAGGCCGGCCCCGTCCGCGACGTTCACGGCGACGATCCCGGTGGGCGAGAGGAACTCGGCGACGGAGCGGTAGAACTCGACGCTCGTCACGTGCGCGGGGATCTGCGAGCCGCCGAACACGTCGACGACCGCCAGGTCCACCGTGCCGCGGAGGCCGGCCGGCAGCTTGCCGAGCACCTCGCGGGCGTCGCCGTAGCGGACCCGGATCGAGGCGCCGCGGGGGAACGGGAGCACCTCGCGCACGTGCTCGACGAGGTCCCGCTCCAGCTCCACGACCTGCTGCCGCGAGCCCGGGCGGGTGACGGCGACGTACCGGGGCAGGGTCAGTGCACCCGCACCGAGGTGCAGCGCCGTGATCGGTCCCTCCGGCAGGAGGTCGATCGCGTGTCCGATGCGCCGGATGTACTCGAACGCCAGGTGCGTGGGGTCCTCGAGGTCGACGTGCGACTGCGGCGTGCCGTCCACCACGAGCGTGAAGGACCCGGGGCGGTGCCGGTCCGGCTCCACCGACGCCCAGCCCGCACCGATCCGGAACCCGTCGAACGCATCAGCCATGCCTCCCATGGAACACCACCGCGGAGCCTCCGCTCTCCGCACGACCAGCCGACGTCAAGGGACACGACGTACCGTTCTCGTCGTCGTCACCCGACAGGTGTCGAGCACCGTGCGGCCGAGGCCGTGGTGTTCCGCCGGTCCGGGTGACCGCGACGTGGACCGGTACGACCCCGCGCGACCCCCACCGCGCCCGGGTGCCCCGCACGTCGTCGGCGCGCCCCGCACCCCCACCAGAGGCTCGCCGCCCTCCCGCGTGCGACGGCGCACGGCACCACGCGTGCGCCGTCCGACGACCCGGGCGCCCGCGGCAGGAACACGACTCCCGCAGGAGACCCGCGATGACCGACACCCTGAGCATCCCCACCCTCCGTCCCGCCCGGCGCCCGGCCGGCGTGCCACGCAGCCGGACCGGCTCCGCCGCGGCGGACGGTCGCCGGTCCGCCCGGCCGCACCGCGCCTCCCGGCC